>CBDUVR010000009.1:0-15389 GCA_965370705.1 uncultured archaeon
AGTGTCGAGGTCGCCTAGCTCGGTATGGCGCAAGCCTGGAAAGCTTGTGTCCGCAAGGACACGGGAGTTCAAATCTCCCCCCCGACGCCAACACCCTTCCAGAAAGAACAGAACATCTCATTCTAAAACAAACACATATTTGAAATTTAGAGTCCTATTAACAAACCATGCAAAAAGACATACCCATCAAAAACATCAAAAGAAAACCAATAATAGCAGTGATCGGCCATGCATCCAACGCAAAACAGATACACATAGAAACAGCATACGAAGTCGGCAAAGAAATAGCAGAATCAGACGCAATTCTCCTCTGCGGCGGCAACCCTGAAGGCGTCCCGAACGCCGCAGCCAGGGGCGCAACCGAATCAGGCGGCATCGCAATCGGGATAACACCATCGAAAGACAAAGAAGGCGCAAGCCCCTACCTCACAATCTCCATCCACACAGGCATGGGCTTTGCAAGAAACCAGATACTTGGCCTCACAGCAGATGCGCTCATAGCGATTGGCGGTGGAGTCGGAACATTCTGCGAAATGGCATACTCCTATGCCTACAAAAAACCAGTAATAGTAATAGCCGACCTCGGCGGACTCCCTGAACAATACGCAGGAAAATACCTTGACGACAAAAAAACAATAAAAATACTCGAAGCCAAAACGCCAAAACAAGCAGTAAAGCTGGCGCTCAAACTCACAGAAAAATAAAAGATGAAAAAAATGCAAAAATACAAATACCTCGAACACACAGCAGACGCAAAATTCGAGTCCTACGGAAAAACAATAGAAGAAGCATTCCAAAACGCAACCTATGCGATGGAAAACATAATAACAGACACAGAAACAATAGAGCCAAAAACAAAAAAAGATATAACAATCAAATCAGAAAACCTTGAATCCCTCCTATACGACTGGCTCGAAAAACTAATAACCCTTCTTGAACTCGAAGGCTTCCTGCTTAGCAAAATAAAAATCAAAAAGATAAAAGAAATCAAAAAAGACACAGAAAAAGGAAAGCTGCACTACTACATCCTAACAGCAGCAATAAAAGGCGACACATACCACCAGAAATACGAACTAAAAAACGAAATCAAGGCAATAACATACAACGACATGAAAATCAAAAAAGACAACGACACATGGACAATAACAGCAGTTGTAGATATATAGTCTTACAATATCTTATGCGTAAAAAAATCAGTGACCTAAAGCGAAGCTTTATGGTCGCTCTGATGATCAACCTTTCTGAAGGTTGAAATGCGAACTAAAAAACGAAATCAAAGCAATAACATACAACGACATGAAAATCAAAAAAAACAAGAACAACACATGGACAATAACAGCAGTAGTAGACATATAATGCAGTGTACTTGAGCAAATACTCAACATACAACACATTCGCGTGCTTGAGCAGAGACAAGCAAGAAAAACAGCACCTTGTGCGCTTGAGCGAAGCGAAACGCACGTGATGATCAACCTTTCATAAGGTTGAGCGAGACACGCTTAATGATCAACCTTTTAGAAGGTTGAGCGAAACACACCACCACACTCAGAAACTATCAGAACCGCCTTACATCCCATCAGTCAGATAATTCGCACAATAAATATACTTCCTGCGAACTTGCTCCAAAAACTTCATATCAGCTAGGGATTCACTTATCACTTCATCATAAAGCTTTTTTATATAAACTAGCGAGTGCCATAACCTGTCCCTGTCAACCTCATTCTCAACCACCGAATCATACACCTTATTCACAACAGCATGCAACTCAAGCACTCTAATTACTTTACTAATATCCCCACGTAAATACAAACTTTTCTTCAACTTGACATTCGCGTCCAGCGATTCATAAAGCTTCAGCATAAGCGGGTAGAACTTCAGGGAATAACACACCCCTCCTGCCCTGTCAAACAGATACATTACCCCCAACAAGCCACACAACAAAAAGTACGAAATATACCCATTCAAATACAAATAATAAAACATCAGTGCCAACAGAATTATAATAAGCAGAAAGTTAAAAATAAAAAGTCCATTCTTCGCAAGCCACATATCCCACTCCATCGCCAATGAACTATCATTCACACTAATAACATCCTCATTTGCGACATCCACATAGAACACAACAAGAGAACTATTCCTATTACCAAACAAATCAACGCACTCCACCAAAATAGAATGGTTTCCAGAAGACGCACTAACTGTGGAAAACTTCTCAGATAACATATAATCCTCCATCTCCACGTGAACCGTATCATCAAGACTATACTCACACAACACATCACTTTCATCATAGTAGCGAACCCACAAATCAAAAATAGTAGACGTAACATTCGAATTATTTATAGGAAAAACAATCGTTATTAGTGGAGCCACAACATCAATCACATTATCCTCAAACCTGTCCCCGAAAAGATACGGCCTTTCAATAGAATCCAGCAGATTATACAGAATACTCTTATTCACAGTGTAATTGACAAAGATAAGCTCATTCTGACTCACATTGTTAAATATAAACAAATAAGACAAACTATCCTCCAGAACAAAAACATCACCATCTCTTGAAAGCTCAACAGACACCACCTCAGACGAATCTGCAAAAGCTTCAGGAATCGTATCATACACCAGCAAACTCTTAGTAGTATTTGAACAGAAATACAATATAGATAAACTTATTTTAGAACAAGAACTATTAGACTCAAAAATACGCGACACATTATAGCAACCAGCAATATCAGAAGAAGTCTCGCTAATCTCAGCAAAATCATCATCAACCCCAAGATTTTCCCTAATCGAATCAGCAAGCAACCTGTCATCAGATATCAAATCAAAAAAATGACCACTATTATCCAAATCAAAATAAGAATACGACTCCTCATAAAACACAGACCCGAAATCATCAGAAACGACAGTTGGTGAGCCCGAACCAGACGGATTATCTGGCAACTCCTCAACAACAGTACTCACAACCACAAATTCATAGTCACTACCATTCACAGCATCAGTCGTAACATTACAAGACACAAAGTGAGTTCCACTCCCAATACCCACAAGCGTCCAACTCAGTGTCTTATTCTCAAACACAGACAGATTATCATAAAAATACGACAGATTATCACTCGTATTCAGGCCGCCAAAAGAATAATTAAGAGCAACAGTCACATTAAAAAGAACATCTGAGCCAGTATTCTCAACAAAGCAACTCACGTTGAAACTGTCACCAACATATACAGAATTTGACGACACATCCAAACTGACATTCAAAGAAACATAACCAAGAGAACTAGTATATGCCTGATCTGCCATCCAATACAAACGCATCATAGACCCTTGCTCATCAGGATACTCACACTGGTAATCAGGCACAGAATCCCACGGATCACAACTACCAACCGGACTCTGAAGCGTCTTATTAACCGCCATATCCAGATAAAACTGGGTTTCAGTATGCTCATATGCAGCCCATGCAGACAATGCTGAAAGAGAAAGATTCAGCGCAGAACACCCGGACTCCACACAATAATCCTTCCTTGAGTTGCTAATATTAATCGCCTTATCATAATAAGTAGAATTACCGGTCACATCAAAAGCACTAAATAACCCCATAGTCAGATAATCAGAATCATTCATACCCACACCAACAAAACTCAGATTCTCCGCAACCCTCCTAAACACATCATACCCGCTCTGCTCATATGCCTTAAAATACGCAAGCATCATCAGGCCTTGTTCATCACTATCTTCACAGTCATAATCCGGTGTGGAATTCCATACATCGCACATCTCAGAACTTCCAAAAGAATAATCAAACGCAACTTTCTTAATTGCACTATCCCGCATCTTTTGATAAGCATCCCACAACGAATAAATCATCCATCCCTGTCTCAATGGCGCAGGAATTACATCCCCAAAAGGTGAATTCGTTGCACAATCAAAATCATCATCAGAATAGTCGCAAGTTGCAAATTGATCTACCCCTCCAAAAAACGGGTCACTCGTATCAATCTCATCTTTAGTAAAATTTTCAGCAATCATACTGTAGTTTACATTACCGGCAGAAAAGTAGGCACTTGAATAGCCATAGATCATCGGACCCTGTTGTGTTTCATAATTGCAACTAAAATCGTTGCTGAATGGTCTGCAAAAATTCTTCGTCGGATCAGAATCACTGAAATTCTGTGCAATCAACCTGAAAGTATCATTCCCGGACGAAATCGGAAGTTTAAACGTGCCGCCATTTTCAGGATATCTCGCATCAGAATCATTGTCGTAAAAATAATACTCATACACTCCGGCATTTTGAACATGTGCAGAAGGTATTGTACAGCTTTTCTCCTGAAGAGAAACAGCACCGGACATCCATGAACTATACCCCACCCTCTTGTACCAAAGAGATGGATTCCTCAATATGCCGCCAAACGAAACATTGATCTTCACAGGCTGGGAAACTCTGGGATTACCAGACACAGAATGCGAATAAAACGTGGCATTCCTTGCCTCAAGAATCTGGTACCCCTTAAAAAAAGCCTCTGCTATCGCTCCCTGCTCAAGAGAATCCTGGCACGAATATGTATCGTTCCACGGATTGCACTGCCCTGAAAAATTATGCATTGTCTTATCATAAGCAGAAAGCTTATACCTATAATCCCCTGTTTGCTCATAAGCAACCCACATCGTAAACGCACTAATTGACTGATTATACACATCACATCCCCCATATCTGCACGCGTCAAGTCTCTCCAAAGAAAGATTAACAGCCTTCAATCTGTAAGATTCATTTCCTGTCAATTCATATGCCTTAAAGAACCCCATCACCAAAAAGTCTGAATTTGAATAGTTTAAACCATAATATGCAAGATTATGCGCTATTTGTTTATAATTAACGTCACCTGTCAACTCATACGCCTCAAAGTAAGAATACATCATAAAACCCTGGTCATCGCCATTACCGCAATCATAATCCGGCGTAACATTCCACACATCACAATTCTCAGCACTCCCGTTAGTATAATTCAGAGCCAACTCCATCACAGTTAAATTACCCCCAACCCGGTACCTGTTCCACAACGCATGCATCATCAATGCCTGTCTCATCGGACCTGTTGGAGCAACATTAGGATGAGGATCTCCGAAATTAGAATTGTTGCAATCAAAATCAGTATCAGCATGGTCACACGTGTCATAACTATCAAACTCATCAATCTCACTCTCAACTAATCCATTAGACATATTCTCAAAACTCGTATTGCCTGTCATAAAAAAAGCACTATCAAACGCAGAAATCACAAACCCCTGCATGTTCTCATAACCGCAAGTATAATCAGAGTGCCACGGCTGACAATAAGCAACATCCAGGGGATCAGAATTTATCAGATTCTTTGCCTTGTCATAAATAGCCACATTCCCCCTCGAAAGTCCGATTCTAAACGTAGCATTTGCATCAGGAAACCGCGAACTTCCAGACTCATCAGCAAAATAATACTCATACAACCCCTCTGAAAAATAAAACGCAGGAATAGTACAACTTCCATTAACAAGAGAAACATTAAACACAAACCACCCACTATCATCCACTTCCCTAAAATACAATCGGGGTACTGCGACACCCGAAAAATTAACAGAAATCACAAGGTCACTGCCTGCCTGCGGCACAGGCTCAATCCTTGGCAAAAAAAACCCCGCGTGAGCAATAGAGCTAAGAAAAAGTATCGAAACAATAACACCATAGCTAAACAACTTCATCTCAATATATTATCACCCATCAAGGATAAATATAAGGCATATGTGTCCTTATTAGCAATCTATATATAGAGGTTATATCTAATATATATATAACATACTTGACAAACCTAACAAAATAAAATCCAGGCAAAAAAGTATGAACGGGAGATACAACAGGGGTCGTAAAATCGCTAGTAGTTGCGTGATTCTCTTATGTATATACACATCTCCCGAAAAAGCCACTGCTATAACTACTTCGCTCTATTTCTAAGTATAATGCTATTCTTGTCCATAACCAGCCTAATAGGGCACAGCCTCGAAATATCCAACACCTCCGAAGCAGAGAACACTTCAACAGCAAACCAGATTGCACCTGCCCCCATCCCGTCAATAATATCAATAATACTCAACACAATGTCCCTGTTCAGCGGCGAACTGCTGAACATTAGAGCGCATCTAAGTCTCCAGAACGGCACTCCCTTACTAAACCAATCCATTGGCTACTACAGCAACTCAACGCTGCTCGGCTCCAATTTCACAGACATCTACGGCTACTCAGAATTCCAAATGAACACAGCATACTACGAACCTGGCAACTACGCGCTAAACATAACATTCAATGGCAACCCAAACATGCACATTCTCTCCTCATTCAACGACACAGCAACCATCGAAATACTCCAAAAAGAACCAACCATCAAACCTGCGCAGCCAGCCAGCCAGAAATCATTCGCGGAAATAATACTAAGCACCGCCACAGCATACCTCTATGATATCATAAAGATAAACACAAGGGTCACCTACGAAAACGACACTCCTGTTGTGAACAAAAACATATCCTACTACCTGAACGAGACACTTATTGGCACAAACATCACAAACGAAAAAGGAAAATCTGAACTAAACTTCAACACCGAAAATACTACACCGGGAATGTATCTGGTAAACCTAAACTACACAAACCCACATGACAGCCGCCTATATCCGCTTACAGCCACCCTAGCATTCATCCAAATACTATCCAGACAAAACAGCGCACTCGGCGAAAGCATAATCTTCTCAAACCCGTGGGTAGACAAAACAAGCGCATACCAAAACGAAACAATCACCTTCAACATCACGATCCAATCATCGCAGGAAATCATGAACGCTATGATAACAGGCATATACCCCAGCGGAAAAACAGTAAACCACACACTATACAACCTCGACAACCTCTACAGGTTCAGATGGAAAAATACAGAAGACATTGGCTACTACTCGATAATAGACATTTTCGCAAAAACCACTGCAAACTTCTCAAACACCACACATCTCAACCTAAGCTTCAAAATCAACGAAAAGCCGCACACAGACAACACAACAAACAACACACAAAACGACACCGCCACACTCACTAACCTTTGCGCCAGCATAACCTGCCCCGATAAATGTATCGGTCCGCAGGAATACGCAAACGGCACGTGCAACAACCAGACAGGCACATGCGACTACACAATCATAGAAAACTCCACAAAATGCAGACCGACAAACGAAACAAAAACCACTAACCAGACAGAAAATGTGAACACAACCCATAGCTGGGACATCACCCCAACCACCCTCTACACAGAAACAATTCCAGGCACAAATGGTTCCCTTGACGACATTAAAATAACAAACCAGCATAACACAACACAACTCTCAATCAACATAACAGCAGAAAAAAACCAACTAATAAGAACCCTATACTCCACCACAACAATAAACCCGTCCTCGCAAAAAACACTGCCCATCAAATACTCAATACCATCCAACACAACCGCAGGCACATACAACATCACACTAACACTAACCGCGCAAGCACCCTACACCCCAAGACACAAAAACATCACAATCCAAATCCACATACTCAACAAAACCTATACAACCTCAAACGCAACCTACACCACACAAACATTTCAGGGCGCATCAGAAATCGGAAAGCCGGTTCAATGGACAAAAAAAATAACAATAAACCTCACAGGAGACTCAGAAGAAGAACTTGAATTAACACTCGACTTCCCAATCGACGCACAGGACATATCCGACAATCAGGGAACACTCGAAACAGAAAACATAAACCACGACAGCACCATCATGCAAAAACCAGCAAAATCCAGCCAACATGCAATCATGCAAACCACACACCAGACCTCACCGCAAAAACACGAAAACAACCAGATAACAAAAAAAATCACGATCCCAAAAAATAACCTGAAGAAATACACACACACAGAGAACCAAAGCAACACCACACAAACACAATCAATCAAAACAATCACCGCAAAACAGATACCCAAACATCAACAACCAATAGAATACAACATCACATACATCACCCCCGCCCCCTCAAAAACAGAAACAGAGCCAGTCACAAAATCCACATACCTCTCAAAAAAAATAAAAATCGAAAGCACAACATCAGTACACTACAAGAACACAAAAGCAAAAATAAACCTGTTCAACAACCCTGCGGCAAAAAATTACAGGCTGATATGGCTCAACAGAAACAGTGAAACAGACATAACACACGACAGCCGGTACTCCGCAAAATTCATAGACACCAACAACGACAACATAAAAGACATACTGACATTCACAATACCCCGCCTATCAACTCAGGAATTCGAAATAAGAGCAGACTTCATGAACTTGGCTGCATGGTCCGGCCACTATGGCCAGAACTGGACAGTCTACTTCAACACAACAGGCGAAGAAAACCTGACCATAGAAAATCTCACAACAGGCATAGCATTCAATAAACTCTACTACAAAACAGGAAACGCATGGAACGACGCAACCCCTTCCTACAACAACAGCGCAGTCTGGGTGCTCTGGAACGGGACAGAACACCCGGAAGGAAAAATTGTCTATGACATAACCACAATAAAGACCTGCCGCCTCAAATTCACATTCGGAGCAATCACAAAATACACACAAAACTACGATTTCTACAGTCAGACCACGACAACCCTAAACACCGCAAACCCACTCTTCAGCTACGAACAATGTACCTACAACTCAACATTCTGGACATGTAACCCAAAAAAATACGAAAACGGCGCAGGCACATCAGACGACGAATATGACCCCGGCTACTTCGGTGAAACATACACAACCGGACCCGGTTCAAGCATACTAAGATACATCTCAATCCCGAAAACATCCAACGTCACAAACTTCTCAATACAATTCGTCAACCTCGACACAGAACCAATAGAAACATATCCATACACAGACAACTACACAACAGACAACAAAAACAGGAAGCATGTATCTATAGGCAACCTCTACGATGACCCCGGAAACGAAATAATCATATCATCCGACTACGACATCCAGCCATGGAACTCAACAAAAGACACCAAATGGACATACACTACAAGCTACATCATAAAAGGCATAGGAACCGGCGACATCTCACAATCATCACCCAACAGCGAGATAGCTGTCTCAACAGAGGGCAATCTCGTACTGCTCTCATACAACAAGTCAGAAATATGGTCAATATCAGGCTCATTCGGACCAATAGATATCGGCGAGATATTATCAGAATACCTCGGATACTCTCAGGACGACTCAGACGCAGATGACATGGACTGCATCGGCTGCTCATCAGGCAATTACTCATCCAGGTTCACACTGCCATACAACTTCACAGACCTCACAGGCAAAACATGCTACATAAAAACCGCACTCAACTACCGTGGCTCAAAAGCCGACCTTTCACTGACCCTCAACAGCACATCCTACAACATAGACACAAGCGAGATAACAACCTCAAACGAACTTGAATACAAACCCGCAGGCACACAACCAATAAGCTCCGCATGTATCGGATGCTCACAAGGCGCATACAGGCAAAACTTTACCCTGCACTACAACATGCCCAACCCTATACCTGCTGCCAACTGCTACATAAAAACAGCCCTGAACTATGAAGGCGCAAAAACAGGCAACTTAACTTTTATCCTCAACAGCAAAACCTACGACATCAAAGAATCACAAATAAACGCAGACGACAACGAAACCATATATTCACAAGACGACACAGAAGCAGACAACTCCGACTGCATAGGATGCTCACAAGGCAACTACACCTCAAAATTCACACTTCCATACAACTTCGCAAACCTCGAAAGCAAAGCATGCTACATAGAAACCGCACTCAACTACAAGGGCGACAAAACAGGAAACCTCGTACTCTTAATAAACCAAACACCATACACCATTGACACATCAAGAATCACGCAAAGCAACGAACTGGAATACTCTGCAGATGACAACACCTCAGACAAACTGGAATGCATCGGGTGTAACAGTAACCATATCCAGAACTTCACGCTCTGGTACAACGTGCCTGAACCAATACCCGCCACCAAGTGCTACATAAAAACCGCACTAAACTATAAAGGAACAAAAGGAGGAAACTTAACATTCATCATAAACAAAACCACATACGACATTAACGAAGCAGACATAACCACCGACAACGAACTGGAATACAAAATAGACGACAACGTCTCTGACGCTTACGACTGCGTAGGCTGCGACGACGGCACAACACGCACATACTTTGACTTGGACTCACTCGGGCTCTCACTGCCCGTCCCGTCTGACACCTGCTACATCAAAGCCGCGATATGCTACAACGGCACAAAAATCGACGACCTGCTAATTGCCGGCAATGGCCTGAACGGGGAAATATACGATGTAAACATAAGCCATATAACTGCCCCATGCAACGGACACTCAGACTGGACATGGGTGTCTACGCCTGTAGACTGCGCAAACATAAAAACAAATGACGTCTACTTCAAATGCGACTCATGTAACAACAGCAATAATTACCATATCATTGCAAGCACCAGCACCTCAGGCAACTCAAAATACTATGACGGCACATTCACCTACCCGTCGTATGATTATATGGTACGCGTCTACAGTGACACAGCGCACAAATTCAATTGGGTCAACACAGAAATACCCTGCAGCGACATTACACAAAACCAGAACATTTCATACCAATGCGAAAACTGCAACAGCACAGATCACTACAACATATTGACAGACTCAGGAAACACACAGCACTCAGTATACTACAACGGCACAGACTGGCAGCAAACCCAATACGACCACATGGTCCGCATCTACAGCAACACATCATTGCTTGTAAGCATAACATCAACAGAAGTCAACTGCTCATACATTTCAAAAGGCAACAACATAACATACCAATGCACAAACTGCGACAACACAAACAACTACAACATCCTAAAAGACACAAGCATTCAGGGCTATTCCTACAACTCCCAGAGCAACGGAACAACATGGAACAGCCTGAATTCAGACTACATTATCAGAATCACCACAAAAGACCTTGTCTACAACTGGACACTAACCGAAGTTGACTGCCAAGACATCATCCAAAACCAGAAGATATCCTACCAGTGCATGGACTGCAACAACACAAACAACTACAATATCATCACAAACTACTTCGCCACAGGCCACTCAGACCATTACGACAGCATATCATGGAAAAGCGTACCATACGATCACATGGTCAACATCTACAGCAACACATCCCTACTATACTCATGGACAAACACCGAAGTAAACTGCAGCTACATCTCAAAAGACAACAATATAACATACACATGCCCAACCTGCAGCAACACAGACTACTACAACATCCTATCCGACTCCTCAAACACAGGTAACTCATACAAATCCACAGACAACGCTAGTACATGGCAAAGCATCACAAACGACTACATGGTCCGGACAGAATCATTCGGCTCAAACACAGGCAGTGAAATCGCAGCAAGTAGTGACTCAAACACATTACAGACATACAATTCAACATCACATCCAATCTGGAACTATTCCGTGGGTTCAGAAATTTACGACATAAAAATCAAGGACATCACACAGGACCTTGGAAATGAAATCATAATCGGCTCAAGAAACAAACTAATAGTGCTGACATCCTTTGGAAACTTAAGCTGGCAGTATCCGCAAGCAGGCACTAACTGGGTCCGTGCAGTTGATGGAGGAGAAATAGACGCATCATCATACGGAAAAGAAATCGTATACGGCACAGACGACGGAACAGTACACCTTTTGACCTCATCAGGCCAGGAACTCTGGAACTACACAGTAGGAAGCAAAGTATACACTATCTCCGTAGGAGACGTAACATACGAACCCGGAAATGAAATTATCGTCGGGCTACTCACTGGGACAATACTCGTATTTGGCAGCAATAACGGCAACAGCAGCCTGCTGATCAACTTCACAAGAGGCACTGGAATGCTTGATAGTACAATAGGCGACCTGAAATCAGACACCGGTAACGAGGTGGCATTCGTATCCCAAAACGACTTTACATACATCATGAACTTCAACAACACCCCGGTAAACCTCTCAATAGACATCGGCAATGACGGCACACAAAACTGGCAGAGCAACAACCCCCTAAGAGCAACACTAAACATGACCTCAAACAGCGCAGAAGACAACATAACAGCCAAATTCAATGACTACATAACAAACAACTGTACAACTGACCTGTGCACCGTACCCATAATCTTCAACTCAAAAATCAAAGGAAACCTCCGGATCCGCACACCAAAAGCATCACACACATACGATGCAAGCACAATACTTACATTCACTGACCCCTCAGTAATCTGGGAAAAGACAACCCTGATAAAAGCCAATGAAACCCTGCGATACCATGCACTAAACATAACATATCTGAAAACACCGCCAATCCCGATTCACATAACACAGATAACATCAAATGAAATAGCAGGCAACCTTTCAGAAGGAACACCATTCCGGTTCGGCAGCACAACATGCTACGCATCAGGCAGCACAGCAGACCTCGGCTACACACAGAACAATGGCACAGCAGTCGGCTGCGACAAAGACTACTACATCTCAACCATGCAGCCATTAAGAGAAAGCGACTTCCTATGGTACGACAATGCATACAATGCAATGCCAATAATCCAAAACCGCACAGGATACTCAAAAGAAGGCGACTACTACCACTACAATATCACCATATACAGAGCAACCAGCATCACAAGCGACACACTCACAGATATTATCCTAAACACATCACTCAACGACACCCTGCTCGCAAGCGAAGCAAAAATACAAGTTGACTGGTATGAAAACGGCACCTATTACGAAATAACACCAAAATACGAAAACGGCACACGACTCAACGGCGACGGATGCGCAACCACAACCATTGGAGATGACTCATTCCACGTATGCCAACAGGACACAGACACAGACAGCAAAACAGACTACTTCAGCTGGCACCAGCCAAAACTGGGTCCGCTCTCAGAAAACCATTCCACAGTAAAATACAGGATTGGCGGCTTCTCAAACAACCCACCTTCACTGTCAAACCCCGACGTCACTCCCTCAAGCGCCCCCTGGGGAAGCACATTCAACTACACAATCACTGCAAGCGACATCGAGGGAGACAACATCACAATTACCCTTCTCGTTTACATGAACATACTTGATGCATGGGCAACCTATGGCACAAAAAGCGTAATTGACAACGGCACAATAAACTTCACAATAGAATCCAACTCCTCGTGGCTCGGCTCAGCCAGATATAAATTCGAATACCAGGACTTCAACTCAACCGGGAGTCCCACGCATCTACCGCAGCAGACAGAAGAATACTTCGGCCCGTCAGTAGAGAAAAGAAATGCATCAGTCATAATAATCACACCAACCAACGACTCCAAATATTATTACCTCGACGAGGTCCTGCTAACATCTATCCTGAACGACACATATAACGGCACACCTGCAGACTACATAGTCGACTGGCGCTACTACGATTCAGACACCAGCGACAAGCCAATAAGCCAGGACAACAGCTCATGGTTTGTCACAAGCGACGCCTACGGCAACGGAACCATAAAAGCAATCCTGAGCTCAACATATTACAACACAGCAGAGGATAATGTCTCAGTACAAATGTACAGGAAAACATACATGACCTCAGGCAGCATGAACGTTAACTACAATAGCCATAATTACGTACCAACAGAATTCCAGAAAAACGGAACACATAACATAAACTGTTTTGTAACAATACCTGGCCTGACAAACAAGTCAGGATACAATGTAACCTTCTACATCGACGAGAACTACACAAATCCATACATCAGGCAAACAAACTACACAGGGATTGCACAACTGGAATGGAACACCACAAACGAACTGGGGGGCCCGCACATTCTCGAATGCAACATCAGCGATGACGACAGCCAGTTCTTTGACGCAGGCGAATGGATAACAGGAGCAAGCACATCCCTCGGGCGCACAGTAATACTTCTTCCCGCACAACTAAACATAAGCACACACTACATAGACAACCGGCACTGGGACCACTATGGCAGCCATTACGTGCCTGCAAAATCAGTATACAGGAACCCGGGCCCTGACGTAGAACCAGACACATTATACATAGCAGTAAAAGCCACAACACCATGGCTAGTAACAAACAGGGCAGGACAGCAACTGGAAGTAGATGGAGTAAAAGTTGAGCTTGATATGCCCCAACAGGACCATGAAGAATGCACATCAGACCTATGTACCGCACTCGGCTGCGGAAGCGGCTATCCTGGATACAGATATGACTATTCTTACCAGTGGTACGAAAACTACAACTGCTACCTTACATACAACCCATCATACAACATCACACCGGATGATTACAATATCATCATAAACCTCACAAAAGAGGGTTGGACTTCATACTCAGAAAATGATACTATTGAAGTAAGAGGCGTGCTGATCGCAGAGATGGTAAGCCCATTAAATGATACAAACGACGGTATCTGGTTCTACCCCGGAGACAACTTATCACTCATATCCATTATTATGGACGCAAACAGCTATGTCTTCAATGACTCTGAATTGGACACCGTTTCCTGGGGACGACGATACACTGAACAGACACCAGACACATACACCGAGATATCAACCAAAATAAATGACACATATATTATGCCTGATCTATGGACATATGATGACAGGACAATGAGAATCCGTGTAACAAAAGATCATTATGAAGCAACAGGCACACAAACAATACACTATAGTTGGCTCAGCTACAGGAGCAACTCAGATGTCCAGAATTTCTTTGTACATAACAAAGTAAAAGTATCCATGACAAAACCGGAGCCCATAAATGGGGAGATTGCAAGAGGCATAGTTAACATCACATGCAAAGTCAGGACAAATTACAGCGGGCGCGGGAATGGAATGCAGAATTATCCTGTAGACTTCAAATGCGAAGGATGTTCAAACGAATCCATAATAACCCTCTATGCAGACGTCAACGGGGACGCCAACTATGATCTGGACATGACAAATGAGTCACTGGGTAATTATAATTTCACATGCAATATCAGTGACTGGTCATGGAACTCCAATGGCGGAGGCTACAGGCACATAGCGACCGTGAAAAACGCATCTGTAGCATTCACACTAGTAGATGAATTTAATCATAACACGAATCTGACAGTAACAGCAATCTACAGGAAAGACAATTATTCACCCTACAACACCACATTAATCGCAAACATCACAGACATGGACAACAT
>CBDUVR010000010.1:0-14802 GCA_965370705.1 uncultured archaeon
GTCATTGAGAGTGCCTGCCTTATACAATATGATGGACTTATCCGCAGTAAATAATCTGTTCGGTCTGACCACACTTGCAAGGTTCAGATTTCCTTTGTTGAAATCACTGTTTGTGATTATGGTTGAATAACGATCTGCTCTTGCCTGACTCGTTATCTGGCAGAGTATAACATCATCACCATCTAAATCAGCAACTATAAGTGCAGGTCTCTTCTTTGATTTAGTTAAATCTGAAAAAGGAAATGGCAGGACAACAACGTCTCCTTTTACAAGTTCTTCCATGCTTCATCATCCTCTTTGGAATCCCAGTCTTTGGCCAAAACCCTTTCACTCGCTACCCCTGTGCTTATTTTTTCACTCACTCTTATCTGCTTCATGGGCCTTAATTCCACATGGTCGTCAAATGCAAGAACAGCGACTTTGCATCCTGTTTCAAATCCTTCACAGTTTCTTATCTCTTTGGGAATAACTATCTGCCCTTTTTCAGTGATTGTTGCAGTCTTGATTTCAATTAATGACATATATTCTCACCCCCAAATATCTTATTTGTAAGATATGTAAGAACAAATATATAAATCTTTGCTTTTCATATTTTTTGCATTGCACACCTGTGATTCCTGAAGTGAGTAATCACATTGACAGTAAAACCAGGCCGCACAAAACTGAAATTATGCCTGCTTTCTGGTTTAGCTCTAATGTTTCCTTTAAGAAAATCTTTGCAAGGATGATTGTGATAACTGGAAAAGCTGCGCCGATTGGAGCAACTAGTACTGTGTATTCTGAAGTTATACCGACTCCATATGCAAGGAACCCGACAGCTTCCAAAAGGCCAATCATTATTATGAAGAATGCTGTGTTTCTTGGGAATGATATGTTTTTCCCTGTTGCAGCAGAATATACAAATATATATGCTGTAGCAGTTGTTTTTATGAGAAGTATTGGCAGGAACCAGCTAAGTTCAGCTGCTAACACGTCAATATATACAAAATATGTTCCCCATGCCAATGCGGCGATCACTGCATATTTTACGCCACGTGATATATTTCCCAGTTTTAGCTTCACGATATCACGCAACTTAAAGGATGCTAAGATAGCCCCGAGGACTGCAAGACACACCCCGGCAGCCTGAAATCCGCTCAGTGTCTCGTTTAGAAATATCAGGCATAATATCACAGTAACAGCCCCCCAGCAGGCAGCAATGGGGCTGATGATGGATACTTTCCCTACCTGCAGGCCTTTGTAGAATGCGAGATATGAAATGACACCAAGAAAGCCCGTAATCAGCACGATGCTTATTGTAGTGTATGAAAGAATAGGAAGCTCAAAGAATAGTTGAAATATAAGAAAAAGCAGGATTGCGCAGGTCATCTGGCTGTAGATAAATGTTTTTAACAGGCTTGTCTTCCTTACTGCTTTTGCAGTGAAGAAGTCAGCTGCGCCCCAACAGATCATTGCGACAACACCAAAGATTATGCCTGTTGATATGTCCATAATAAATGATTATTTGGATTGCTTTATTTAAGTTCCTTACGAAAGCCTGAAAGTTATTGACGTTTTTTTCTTCCCGGCAGTAATTTTACCCTCGCGCCCGAGCCATCCGCACACCATATATAATGATTTCTATTGTAGACACCTTAAGAACAAGAAGTATGGACTCGGCGGGACTTTCGCAATCATGCGTGAAAAGCTTCGATGAAGCGCAAGCGCAATGAGATGATTCGAACCCGCGGCCTCTGCGATGCGAACGCAGCAATCTGCCAGCTGATCTACGAGCCCATCCAAATATTATTCAATTCAATAAAACACTTAAAAACCTATGCACACATAGTGTATTTCGTGAATAAAATGCAGATAAACCTTCAAAGCCATGAAATAATACTTCTAAAATCCCTCGAGGATGGGAGGCAAAGAACAATAGACGAACTTGCCGCAGCCCTGAAGACAGACCAGTCAGCCATAGTCAGGGCATCCCTGACACTTAAGAAATACGAACTCGCAGAAGTAAGTGAAAGCGAAACATACATAGCAAAACTCACAAAAGAAGGAGAAACAGCACTAAAAAACGGCCTCCCCGAAAAGCAGCTCATCCGTGAAATCATAAAAATAGGCCCCGAGGCAAAACTGGAACTCATAAAATTCGGCAGCAAAAACATAGCCATCGGCTATGCAAAAAGAAAAGGCTACATCAGCATGAACAAGACAGGCAGAGGAATAATAATCGCGATAACCCCAAAAGGCCACGACTCACTAAAAACCCCAACCCCAGAAGAGCTGCTCCTGAAAAGGGCAGTCACCACAAGAAAAGTGACGCGCAAGGAACTGGAACTTCTGAAATCAAGAAAACTAATCAACTACACATCAAAAACCATAAGAACCATAAAATCAACACCAAAAGGCGCAGAACTCGCATCCCACATAAAGATAAAAAAACAGGTCTCAAGACTCACACCGGACCTCATCAAAACAGGCAGATGGAACAGCGTAGCACTCAGGAAATACAACACAACAGCACCGGTAAGCCCCGTATACCCCGGCAAGCGCCACTTTGTAAACCAGGCCACAGACTACGTAAGAAAAATATGGCTCGAGATGGGCTTCAAAGAGATGACAGGCCCAATAATACAGACCTCGTTCTGGAACTTCGACGCGCTCTTCGTACCCCAGGACCACCCCGCAAGAGACATCCAGGACACATTCTTCATGGACCTGAAATCAGAAAACCCCCGCAAAGACAAAAAGCTTGTAGAAAAAGTCAAAAAAGCGCACGAGGAAGGCGTCTGCAATTCATCAGGATGGCAATACAAATGGAGCCACGAGACAGCCAGGAAAGTCGTATTAAGAACGCACACAACCGTCCTCTCAGCGCAGACACTGGCGCAGCTAAAAAAAGACGAACTGCCAGCAAAATACTTCGCCATCGGCCGATGCTTCAGAAACGAGGCACTGGACTGGAAGCATCTTTTCGAATTCAACCAGGTCGAGGGAATAGTGGTCGACAAAAACGCAAACTTCAGGCACCTCCTCGGATACCTGAAAGAATTCTTCAAAAAACTCGGGTTCGAAAGAGCAAGATTCAGGCCAGCCTATTTCCCCTACACAGAGATGTCAGTAGAAATAGAAGTATACTACCCAAAGCGCGACGCATGGATTGAGCTTGGCGGCGCAGGCATCTTCAGGCCTGAAGTCGTGGAGCCGCTTCTGGGCGAGCCAATCCCTGTCCTTGCATGGGGCCCGGGCTTTGACAGGATAATAATGGACTACTACAAAATCAAAGACATAAGAGACCTCTACAAGAACGACATAAAACAGCTAAGAGAAATGAAACAGTGGATGATTGGTTAAATGAAAAAAAGAATGAAAGAAGAATACTTCACAAGATTCGTACTAAAAGACGGAAAAATGGAAAAAGTAAAGGTGCGCAAAAAAGAAGCTTTAAAAGACATAAAAGAACTGCTTAAAGAAGACAAAGACTTTTTGGAAATAATGGCAAAGATGTGAATACTAAAAGCAGTATAAGGTGTAACTATGCCAACAATAACCCTAGACAAAAAAAAGGTCCTGAAGCTCATCGGGAAAAAAGTATCAGACGAACTCCTGAAAGACAGGATATCAATGCTCGGGACAGACCTTGAAAAGCTCGACGAAAACGAGATAACAGTAGAAATCTTCCCGAACAGGCCCGACATGCTCTCAGAAGAAGGCTTCTCGCGCGCCCTCTCCGCATTCATGGAAATAAAACCAGGGTTCAGGAAATACATCGTAAAAAAAGAAAAATCAAAAGTCACAGTAAATAACCTTCCAAAAGAATGGCCCTACGCAGTATGTGCCATCGTCCGCAACCTTGAACTTGACGACGAGAAACTCCGCTCAATCATACAGCTCCAGGAAAAGCTGGGAGTAACCCTCCTTAGGAACAGGAAAAAAGGCGGGCTCGGCATCTACCCCCTGGACAAGATAAAGCTCCCCGTAACTTTCACATCATACAAAAAAGAAAAAATCAAATTCAGGCCGCTTGAATACGAGAGTGAATTAACAGCCGGCGAAATACTCATAAAACACCCGACAGGCAGGGAATACGCGCACATAATCAGGAACTGGAGCCGCTACCCTGTCTTCACAGACGCCAAAGGCACAATAATGTCCATGCCCCCGATAATAAACTCACATGACGTCGGAAAAGTAACAGAAACAACAAAAAACGTCTTCGTCGAATGCACGGGAACAGACCTGAACACACTCAAAACCGCGATGAACATCATGCTCACAACCCTTGCAGACACAGGAGGGACCATATACGCCCTTGAGATGGACTACAAAACCCGCAAATTCCCCTGCCCTGACCTAGACCCGCGAAAAATGAAACTGGACAAAAGCTATGCAAACAAGCTCCTTGGAATAGAACTAAAAGACACGGACATAAAAAAACTCCTCTCAAAAATGGGCATTGGCTTTGAGAAAGGATATGCTCTCATCCCTGCATACAGGGCAGACATCCTCCACCCGATTGACCTTGTAGAAGACATCGCAATCGCCTACGGCTACGAGAACTTCGCTGAAAAAATACCCAAAATATCAACAATAGGGGAAGAATCAAAAGAAGCAATCTTCGCAAAAAAAGTATCAGACACCGCAGTCGGCTTCAGCCTCCTTGAATGCCTGTCCTATCATCTGGCAAACAAAAAACATCTGACAGATTTCATGCGCAAAAAAGACGAAAACATCATCACAACAACAAACGCAGTAAACATAGAATACACAGCCCTGAGAAATGCCCTCCTCCCAGGACTCCTGAAAATCCTCTCTGAAAACACCCACAACGAGTACCCCCAAAGGCTGTTCGAAGTCGGGAAAATCATAAAACCCGGCAGGACATGCGAAACAAACTCATGCGAAACCTTAAGCTGCTCTGTAATAATAGCAGACATAAAAGCAGAATTCACAGAAATAAAAGCAATACTTGAAAGCATCCTGAACAGCCTCGCCATAGCATACACAATCAAAGAAGCATCTCATCCCTCATACATAGACGGCAGGTGCGTACAAATACTCATAAACCAGAAACCGCGAGGCTTCCTCGGTGAAATACACCCCCGTATCCTGAACAACTTCAACCTCGAAGTGCCTGTCGCAGCATTCGAAATCCAATTCAATGAAACAGACTACCTGTGATACAATGGAAACAGACTACAAAAAACTGGGACTGAGATGCGGGATCGAGATACACCGCCAGCTTGCATCAGAAAGAAAACTATTCTGCAATTGCTCAAACGAAAAAAGCGAAAATCTCCCCCTCAAACTCTCAAGAAACCTCCGCGCTGTAGCAGGCGAACTGGGCACAATCGACAGGGCAGCATCGCATGAAGCAAGAAGAGCAAGAACCTTCATCTACAACTACGAGCCGAAAACAGCATGCCTCGTAGAACTGGACGAGGAGCCGCCATGCGACATAAACAAAGAAGCCCTCGACATCGCCCTGACAATATCACTCATGCTCAACATGAAAATAGTAGACGAACTCCACGTAATGCGAAAAACCGTCGTCGACGGAAGCACAGTATCCGGGTTCCAGAGAACCGCGCTCCTCAGCTACAGCGGCCACATCGAAACAGGCAAAGGCCGCGTAGGCATAATCAACCTCAGCATAGAAGAGGACTCTGCACCAAAAATTCTCGAAGAAGGCAGCACAATCCACTACCGGCTCGACAGGTTAGGTGTGCCCCTGGTCGAGATAGGAACAGACACAGACATAGTGTCCCCCGACCATTGCAGGGAAGTGGCAGAAAAGCTGGGCATGATCCTGAAAAGCACAGGCAAAGTCAAAAGAGGCATCGGCACCATCAGGCAGGACGTGAACGTATCCATAAAAGGAGGCGCAAGAGTAGAAATCAAAGGCGTGCAGGACCTAAGAATGCTGCCGGAACTGGTAAGGCTTGAGATAGAAAGGCAGAAAAGCCTCGTTGACCTGCGAAGCGAACTAAAAAAAATGAAATTCAAAAACCAGAAATGCAGCATGATTGAGGTCACAGGCATCTTCAAAGCATCGGAATCAAAAATAGTGCAAAACAAACACATCCACGCAATAAAAATCACGAGCATCAAAGGATTCTTCAAAAAGAAACTCCACAAACACAGGACCCTCGGCAACGAGATCGCAAACTACGCAAGAGTAAAAGCGCACATAAAAGGCATCATCCACACAGACGAGAACCTCGAAAACTACGGGCTTGAAACAGAGTTCGAAAAGCTGAAAACCAGGCTGAAAGCGCACAAAGACGACATGCTCATCATCGTCGCAGCAGACAAGGAAACATCATCTGTCGCCCTGAACGCAGTCTGCAACCGCATCAACCAGCTGCTTTCAGGCATTCCGGAAGAAACAAGAAGAGCGCTCCCGAACGGGGACAGCGAATACATGAGACCCCTTCCCGGCGCAAGCCGCATGTACCCGGAAACAGATGTGCACCCGGTCATCATAGATAAAACCATGATCAAGAGGATCACCCTCCCCGAAACACTCGACGAAAAAAAGAAAAGATTCCAGAAAGACATGGGCCTGAACACAGAACTTTCCCTGCAGATAACCAACTCAGACTATCTTGAGCTGTTCGAAAAATGCATCAAAGAACACAAAGCAGACCCAAAAATAGCCGCGAACATCTTTGTAAACATCCTCCCTGACCTGAAGAAGCGCGAAAACATAAACACAGGCAACATCACACCTCAGGACTTCTTTGACATATTCAGCCTGATAAAATCAGGAAAAATAACAAAAGACACAGTACCCATAATACTAAAACACGCAGCAGAATCAGACACCCCGGTCCCAAAGATCGTGGAAGCAAAACACCTTGGCATCATGAGCGAAGATGAAGCCAAAAAGATGATTCTGGACATCATAAAAAAAGAAAAAGGCTCCCAGATGAAATACATCATCGGCAAATGCATGGGCACACTCAAAGGCAAAATCGAAAACAAAAAGATTGTTGACATAATCAGGCGCGAAATGAAAGAATAGATATACTCTGCAACCTAAGCCGCTAACTATGCATCTCACTGAATTCAATTGTCTTACTCTCTGTCGTCATTAAAGTATTAATAATCCGATCCAGCACATCATACCTTTGTCCGGAATTCATATCCTTAAAAAGATGTGTCGCATCTCTATTCGATTTCGACATTTTTTTGCCGTCAACAGTTACCACCGGACTGACATACACGTCGGGAACATCTTCTGTGAACAGCCCCATCAGCCCTTGCACTGTTTTATACTTTGGACTCTTCCTTACGCCATAATTTGCATCATAATCCCCCCCCAATATATGTACGACCTCAAAGTCAGAATTTGATTTAACTATGTCCTGAAGAGGAGACATCATATAATGAATCACGTATTCTCCAATACTATCAAGCGAGACTATTATAGATTGTTCTTTACAATTGGGGTTATTGCATTTCTTTTCAAGTGTCTCACTAGCTCTATCAATAGTGGAGTATCCTGAATCGGCTAGATTGCATGATGGGCATATTGGAGAATAAGGAACATTCAAAATATTTTTCTTCTTTTTATTATTAGAACCGAACCATATTCGCTTTAACTCAAATAAAATATCTTCGTCCAGTACAACTTTCTTAAATAAATCGAGCACATTTTCTTCTTTCAACTTCTCGGAAAAAAGTGACACTTTCACATTCTTTCTTATTGTATTTTCATCAATCTTCAAAATATCCGCATATATGTCAACAGCAGACTTGACCTCATATTTTGTCCTTTCTTTATTTGGAATTCCGTGCATTTTGGCAAGACAATGAGGGACACCTAAAGGTAATCTGTTATCGAAATCCAAATCCATAACGCAGATTTCTACATCTACATCACGCTC
This sequence comes from uncultured archaeon, assembly GCA_965370705.1. Taxonomy (GTDB): domain Archaea; phylum EX4484-52; class EX4484-52; order EX4484-52; family B79-G9; genus B79-G9. The sequence continues at coordinate 7,881 of CBDUVR010000010.1, forward strand.
AGACAAATATATCATCGGAACTGCAATTATAGACAATGTACCTGGATGGATGTATCCCGAAGGAGTGATACCCATGCTTAATAGGTCATATTCTCGTTCAAGTAGCTTACAAATGTCATATTTGATTGCATTGCCTGCCATTTTGATTCCTCTTTTAAGATTCAGACCATACCGAAAGCCAAATGTACCTCAAGTTAAGATAGCTCCATACAATGAACTCCTCGCTGCTAAATAGTAGTAAATATTTAAAAATCTTTTCATTATTAGGTCATATCTTTCAGATTCCCGACGTTCTACAATCAATTGAAAGAAAATTTCACAAACATATTTAAAGATTAAATCAGGATAACTTATCCAGATTTAACAAGAGGTATCTGATTTTTCAGCAGGTGAACGAAATGATAGAAAAAATCCTGGGAATCGTGGACATCCTTGTAGCTATCCTGATTTTCTTTGGTGACGTCCCGGGCCCAAAATTATTCGTCAACGCAATCGCATTCCTGCTCTTTGCAAAAGGCGCCGTCTCCCTCGTATACTTCCCCTTCCTCTACATCCCGGGCATCCTCATGGGCATAATAGACATCTTTGCAGTCCTGCTCCTCTACTTTGGAACAATCCCACTTTCCGCCATCAAAGGCATACTAATCATAATAATACTAATAAAGGCCCTCCCGAGACTCTTAATGGACGCAGTCAAAATCATAGGATAGCCCCTACAGAAATATCTTTTTCAGTTTCTTTATGCTTGGCGTAGCATCTTCAATCGAGAAAGCCTCAAGAATCACAGGACCATTATACTTTATACCCCTAAGAGCCCTGTATGTCTCCCTGAAATTAATATCACCCTTTCCAACAGGCAGATGCATATCCATCTTCTCTCTTTCGCCGTCAATCACATGAACCTCGCGTATTCTCTTCCCGAGCTGCTTTATAAAATCAGCCTGCCCGAACCCCGCGCAATTAGCATGAGCCGTATCAAAGCAGAAAAAGCAGTCCTCCAGCAGCAATAACGTATCAGGATTAGAGAACAACTCACCCATATTCGGCAGGTTTTCAACAACCACATTCACACCATTGTCCTCCCGTGTTATCTCATGCACTGATTTAATGACACTCTCCACAATCTGCCCGAGAAAAAACATATCAAGCCCCATGGGCCGGTAAGGATGGACAACAACATTCTCAATATTCATCTTTTCAGCAAACTGTATGTGCTCATTGATTATTTTCACAGACAGTTTTCTCCATCTCTCGTTTGTCGCGCCGAGATTCACCTCAAATATAGGCGCATGATACGTATATCTGAAACTGTAGCTTGAAAGCATATCCTTAAACGCAGACAAATCAATATCCTTTATGTTATAAGGATCAAGTATCGACAGCTCAACATACTTTAGTTTGTGCGTCTTGGCGAAATTAAGAGCCACCTCCTGCGTCAAAAACAGCCTCTCACTCATCGTAAGAAAATCCTGCGAATATATCTCGCCTGTCGAGATTGTTGTGCTGGCACCGAGTTTCACTGCATCATCTCCCGATAAAGTAGTTTGGTTTTGCCTCAATTATCTCTGCCTTCACAATCTCCCCAAGCTTCGCCTGCTTCAGCATGATTGGTTTATACGCAAAATTCCTTGCAAGATACATATCCTGAATTTTCCGCGTAACTGCCACCTCACCCTGCCAGTGAATCCACGTATCGTTCTTTGCTTCCTTTATTTTGTCATAAAGCTGGTCAATCTCAATTGACCTGTTCTTGATTTTCCACGGCGCTATATGCGACAGCCCTGACTTTGTAAACGGCCTGCTGCTGTAGATGTAGACATTGATCAAATCAGGCTTTGTCTCCTTGATTACGTCTATTGTCTTGCCAAAATCATCATCAGTCTCATCCGGGTAGCCTATCATGACATCAGTGGATATCGTGACATCCGTATATTTTTTCCTGAAAGCCGCAATTATCATCTGGTATTCTTCTCCCGTATAATTCCTCTTCATCTCCTTCAATATCCTGTTAGACCCTGACTGGAGCGGCAGGTCCAGGTACCTGTACACTTTTGGATGATTGAACGACAATATAAGATCATCAAGAATCGGAAGAACATTTGCAGGATTCATCTGCCCCAACCGTATTTTAAAGTTCCCAGGGATAGCAGACAACCGCCTGACAAGCCCGGGCAGCTTCACGCCCTTGTCATGCCCGTACGATGCCACATCCTGTGCAGTCAATCGTATCTCAACACAGCCGTCATTAACTGCATTCTGCACCTCCCTTATTATATGCTCAGGCTCATAGCTGATAAGGCTCCCCCTTGTTGTCCTGTCAACACAGAAACTGCAGTTATCAAGGCACCCTTCAGCAATCTGGACTGTCGCAATCACAGGATATATTCTCAGATGCGGTTCATTCACCAGAAGCTTTGGCTTGTCTTTGACACGCGTGACTTTGAAACCGTTTTGAATCTTGCCCACAACATCCGCCACGTATGCAACCGAGCTTATGCCCATGACTGATGCATTCGGCGAAACATCCTGTATCTTCTCCTTTTGGACCTCCGTAAGGCATCCCGCAACAAGGACTTTCTGGCTGGTTCCATCCAACTCCTTGAGCCTCGTTATTATCTTCTTTTCTGTCCTGGCTTCAAGTGCACAGGTATTCAATATAACAAGCTCAGCCTGGTCTCTCGGCACCAGCTTATGCCCTGCCTTTTCAAGAAGCGCCGCCATTACCTCAGTAGAACACTGATTGCTCTCGCACCCGTAAGTCTCAATAAAAATATTCATATTGCTTCACCTATTGTTTATTGTTTAGGATAAACATATAACTTTATCCCACGTGAACCACCCTCCTTATCAATATTCCAAAAACATATATAAGTTAATCTGCACAAGTTAACTATATCATCAGATAACAAATCACGAGCATTAGTCAAAGCATGGTTTTTATGAACAAAACAAAAAACCATTGGATAGAAGGACTTGTTGCAGGACTGGCTTCTTTTCTTGTAATATGGATAGTAATGCTTGGTGAAATTAAACTTGGTTTAATTCTGATCGATATACCATTCACTGAGTACCTGTCCACATCATTATTTTCTGCCCTTTTCATGGGCACTATAGTCGGCCTCCTGTTCGCATACACACAAAAACTCATCCTGTTCGAAAACCCGGCCCTTCGCGGGATAGCGTTCCTTGGTCTCTTTGAACTGCTCTCTATCGCCACCCTGTTTCTTATCCCATCCAGCCTGGCAAGGATGATGGATATATACGCATCCATCTTTGCATTTGTGATAGACGTCTCTCTCACAGTAATCATTGGCGGCTGCGCAATCGGAATGACCTACAACAGTCTCGTGAAAAAGAAAGTCTTCACAAACAAAAAAAAACACTCATAACTGCCCCAAAACAAACGGTGATTCTTATCAAAGTAAACATTCACGGAACTCCAAAAGAATACAGAACAGTATGGATGAGCGGCTCATCAGTCTGCATGATAAACCAGCCGAAACTCCCCCACAGCTTCGAAATCATTGAACTCAAGACCCACAAAGACACTGTACGCGCAATCTCCGAAATGACCGTCCGCGGCGCAGGCGCAATAGGCGCAGCAGCCGCATACGCAATGGCGCAGGCAGCCATCGAGGCACCCGAAAGCAGCTTCGAAAACTACATCAAAACCGCAAAACACACAATAAACGCCACAAGACCAACAGCGCATGACCTGTTCTACGCAACCAAAAGAGTATTCAGCGCCATCCGCTCCAAAAACAACATCAAATCCGCGCGAAAAACAGCCCTCAGTGAAGCCCAAAAAATCGCAGATGAAAACGCAGAAGCCGGCGAAATGATAGGAAAACACGGGCAAAAGCTGATCAAAAACAACTCACGCATCCTGACGCACTGCAACGCTGGCTGGCTCGCCTTCGTTGACTGGGGCTCCGCACTCGCGCCAATCTACGCAGCAAAGCAGAGCAACAAGAGCATCTTCGTCTACGTGGACGAGACAAGACCAAGATGCCAAGGAGCGCGCCTCACAGCATGGGAACTCTGCAACGAAGGCATAAGCCACGCGATAATCGCAGACAACGCATCAGGCTACTACATGAAAAAAAAAGAAATCGACCTTGTGATAGTAGGCGCAGACAGGATAGCACAAAACGGCGATGTGGCAAACAAAATCGGGACCTACGAAAAAGCGGTTCTGGCGCACGAGAACAACATCCCCTTCTACGTAGCAGCACCGACCTCAACCATCGACCTCTCCTGCAAAAAAGGAGACAACATAGAAATAGAAGAGCGCAGCGAAGACGAGGTCCTCTCCATGTTCGGCTGGTCAGACGACCTGAAAAAGATAACCAAAATAAGGATTGCGCCAGGAAAAAGCCGCGCAAAAAACCCCTCATTCGACATAACCCCCGCAAAATACATAACAGGACTAATCACAGAAAAAGGCATAATAAAACCCAACAAAAACGAGATAAAAAGCTTATTTGCCCAGCCCCTCAGCAAATCAACAAAAAGCTTTAAATAGTTATCACACCATAGAAGTAACATGGTATTTCAAATAGGCTACATCACGCATTATGATTTAGATGGAATCACAACAGTAGCAGAATTAAAAATACACGAACAGAACGGAAAGAATGAATCTTCCGTTAGTTATACAAAACATAGCGATTTGCCATCTCATCTTCTCACAATCAACCCGGAAATAGATAAACTATACATCACCGATCTCGTAGTGCCAGGTACAATAAATATCTCAGAGGAACTATATAGGATTGCAAACGAAAACCCAAAAAAGTATCGCCGCGATAAGATCACGATTATAACAGACAAAGAAGTACATCCAAACATCAAAAAAATCCCCGGAGTTTATGTATATTCTGCTGAATGGAAACAGAATCGCAATCAATCAACCTCGCAAATGGCATATAATTACATAAAGCAAACAAAGAAACAGGAACCAGACAACATATGTGCTTCATTAGCAATCTTGGGCGCAGCAGGAGACGGGCTCCTCCCGGAAAGCATATTCTATAATGATACTATAAAAGAGGCAATACTACTCAATAATGCCATTATGCAAAACAAAAACAACCCATCGTTTCTCGACGAAATTGTGCTTGAATTGACCAAATATGGTTCAATAGAGGATGTGAATCTCAAAAAAAGAATAAAGACAGATTCAGATATATTTCAAACGAGAATAAATAATGCTTACAACGTTATCGAAAAGGGTGTCGTCTGCAATGTGGAAAAGTATTTCGTTTCAGAAATAGATAATGGAAAATTCCCGTTCGGCATAGCATGCTCCAATATACGAAATAAAGAAGGAAAAAATGTAATTGTGATCATTAAAAACAATGGCAAAAACCCGAACGATATAATTATGAGAGGATACGAGGAACACAGCCTTAATCCCCTATTAGATACTTTGGAAGAATATGATCTATATGGCGGAGGCCATCCAGACAGTAATAAACCCACAGGACATTACGAAATTCCAAAAGACTCCACTGATAAAATTATCAAAGAAATCACAGATTTCTGCTCCAACCCACACAATCCACAAGACAGCTAAACTTAAGTGGCAATTTATTTAAACATTCGACTCTCTAATATTGTTATGGCAGACTACCATTTCAATCCTGACAAGAAGAAATCCTCTCTTGCAGCAGACAGGAAAAATATTTCTGACATATTGGAGTCACTCTCGAAAAGCAAGCTAAAAGTCGCGATAGTCCTCATATTCCTTGCACTTGTTGTTTTCACCGGACCTGAAATCACAGGCAACCTGCTTTACGATGACCCTGAATACTCCCTGCTATCTAAGAACCCTGATTTTCCGCACTTCTCAAAGAACAAAGCCAACTTAGAGCTATACAAATGCACAGACGACTTATCCGATTCACAAACAAGATACAACGCCTGTGAATCTGCGCTATCCAATGCCCGGGAACTCTACAACACATGCAGCATGCAAAAGACAGAAACAATGAGCGAACTGCAGACCGCAAACGACAACTACAATTCATGTGAAATCAATGCAGCTACCCTGAAATCCGGCCTTGATACATGCAACTCAGAAAAGCTAATCAAAGACGCAGACCTCGGACTATGCAACAGCCAGCTGAATGAAAAAGAATCCAGGCTGCACCAAGTGGAATCTGAAAAAGAAGATATCATCTCCAAGTACGCAAGCAGTGTCTGCTGCACATTAAAGCAGTTAAGCGACCCTTCCCTGAAATATTACACCCTCATAAACAACAGGATAGTCTGCTCCGACACAGAAGGAACCGAATTCACGTGCTAGATATATATACTACTTCTCCAAAAATAGAGATATGAATCAAAAAATAATCGGCTCCGCCCTAAGAATTATAGGAATCATAGCACTATGGCTTGGCATCAGTTTCATAAAAGCATTCAACCCAACATGGAGTATACTGGGACTAGTTATAACCGCTCTGGCCATAGGCATGGTATACTACGGCCAAAAGATGTGCGATATCGAATTTTCCAAAAAATCCATCGCAATACTGGTAGCGCTCGCCCTATTATTCTTCATAATATAACCGCATCGGTGCCATAATGACGAATAAGCATGGAATTGTAATCGTATTGATAGCTCTGTCACTGTCTATTTCTAATGCATTTGCTACAGAATAGAAGATTGCAATTATTTACCAGATAGTTCATCCAATCAGATAAGCGCCCCCCCAAGCGCACTCCTACCCCCGCAGCCACGCTCCTTGGGTATGACCTCAATCGTCTTCACAAGAAGCTTCTTAACCAAAATTCCATGAATAATAGTTGGTCTTGGCGCAAAACAGGCAATTGAGATATCACACAAAACACATTCTCCATCACTGTGATATCCCGTTTTAATTTCGCCAATATTTCGTAGGTTTCTAACTTTCATAAA
>CBDUVR010000011.1:0-14596 GCA_965370705.1 uncultured archaeon
CATCACACAGACATATTCGCAACACCTACAAGCGGCGCAAACACCATCATGACAATAGCCAGGATCACAAGATAACTTATAGTCCCTGCCAGCACAAACTTCCAGATAGCATCAGCCTCTTTCACTTCATCAACACCTGTCTCGATTCTCGTCACAAAAATTGCAAGAAGCACAAGAATCTCAACAACATAGATGCCTACCACTATCTGCAAAAGCTCTGCAGGCATAGACTCTTTAAAATTGATAATTGACATCGGGCTCATACCCATACCGCCAGCTTCAGCCGGCATGTTTGCGCTTATAGACGCAAAAGTATTGGAAAGCCCGGCAAGCATTTTAATGATCAGGTCAGAAACAGCAATAACGACACCGGATATCGCAGGCACAAGCACATATGCCTGGAACTTCATCGAAGACACAGTAGAGGAAAGCAGATTATTAATATTCTCCTGGGTGGTCCTCATATTGCGAAGATATGTTGCAATCGTAAGCATAGTCACAGCCGCATACTTGCTTCCCCGCTCCAGTGTGCCGCTAACTGACCTCATAATGGTCCTGATCAAAGCCGAGGGGTAATCATTAAGTGCCCCGTACTTCTCATCGAAAAGCGAGTCTTTAAAGCTCATGCTCAGGCGGTTCATATTCTTTAAGCTTATCTCAAAAAGCTTTGAAATAGAAAGGTCCTGCGTATCTTCTACAACTTTCTCAAGGGCAAACTCAATTGGTATACCTGAGCTTAGCCTGTTGCCAAGTGCAAACAGGGATTCCTCAAACTCTTCTTCAACAGCTGCAACCTTGTCCCTGATCTCGAGCACCTTATAGCACTTGCCTTTATAATACACAATAAAAATCACTGCAAAGCCGATAATAACAAGGAGGCTCATCATCATCGTCCCTATGCTGTGCACAAGCGTTTCACCGTCCTCATCGCATTCAGCAAATGTCTCACCTGGTGCGCAATTCTCATACATATTGGTCGCAAAAAGGAACTTAAAGCCGGGCACGAGAAAAATCAGCCCCGCGATAATAGCAAACAAAAGAATAATCCTCTTCATATTAAGCACATTTTTAATGGAGAATTTAGGCTTTAACCCTGCAGACTTTTTAGGTACAATATCCAGTCCTGAATGTGTTGACGGCCGCGTTTCCAGGATATGCCTGATAAAGAAATAAACAACAAGAGGCAGGAAGATATCATATCCCAGGAAAAGGTACAGGGGAATATTCTTAAAATCCGAGGCAAGAAATATAGAAACAAGCGGGAACACAATCATACCCATAACAGGCAGCATTATACCTAATCCATGCAGCACCATGACAGGAGTCTCGAGATTTCTCGCATACATCTTCATCTTGCTGTCCATGCCGTCAAGCACCACCCCGATAGCCTTGTCAAGCATTGCTTCCCTTCTTTTTTCATTAGATTCAAGCATGGACTCCCTGATAAGATGCATGGATTCGATAAATTCCTTATTGTAATTCTTCCACCCTTTAAGGTACTCCATCAGCGAATCCTCAATAGAATTATGAATCCCAACCTCCACTTTCCAGAAGACCCTCTTCAGGTCCCACCTCAATTTGCCAGTGACATTTTCAGCAGCAAAACGAACAGCATTTTCAAGATTGGGCACAGACCTGAGAAATACGACTATGTAAAGAAGTGCAGTAATCAGTTCGCGCCCTTCTTTCATCCTGATCGTGTTTGCATGGCTGAATGGATAAGTGAGCATAAGATAAGCCACAATAAGGGGCACAAAAAGTATGAGAATCAATTTAAAAAGAAATGTCGCATACGGCAGAAAGAATGTAAGCAAAATCAATATAAAAGAAAGGATAGCAGCAATAATGCATCCACCGGTAACATCCTCCGGTGTGCTGTGCATCCCGCTGAAATTAATAGCAGCCGACATCTTTTTCTTTGTATCGTCATCAGGAGAAGGCCTTATTATTTTCCCGGAATAATAGCAGAATTTTTCAAAAATAGTCTGCGGCTCTTTTATAAATCTCTCCTCATCCTGGAACAATAGGTACTCCCGTGACTCAGGATAATAACGTTTTCTTCCGGCCGTCTTTTCTGGTTCAATATCCGGTATTCTGTAATCTACATCTCTTTCTTTTTTTTTCTCATCCATGATTCTTTTGATTAGGTCTGAGCGCTCCTGTTTTATAAGCTCATCTTCAGTCAGTTTCTTCTTCTTTTCAAACAACCCCATATGACCCAACTACATTCATTTCTCAGTCTAAATACTGCAAAATACAATCCCATAGAAATATAGTGCATATCTAGTACTTAAAATTTTCAGGAAGGATATCTTCCAACTTTTTCTTTAATCTCGTTTTTGGTCCACTCGTTCCACCTTGCAAAAATCCTCTGCGAGTCAAGGCTGCCGTATTCATCTTTCACTTTTTCGGAAATGACATGGAACTGGTCATTCGAATCAGTAGTAAAGTCAGCCTCAAGAATACTAAAATTATTCATCTTTCTTGCATACCCGACAAGAGTTTCCTTCATCTTCGCCCTCAGTTGGATGTTATCCCATATTGCCTCCCAGTTGTCTCTCCATTCCTTAACGCGGTTCGCTATTTCATTCAGCAGGTAGCTTTCCCCGTTAAGAAATGTCTCTGTAGGCTCTAAAATATCACTCTTTGAATTATACACCATAAGCGGCACAAACGCCTTCTCCTTTTGCGGGTCCTCATCCCATTCTTTTGTAATCTCGGTTATGCTGATCATCCTCCTGAATGTATGAAGCCCGTCAGCAGAGCGCAGCCTGTTATTCATAATAATAACATCCGTTGCCTTGAAACTCGTGGGCGGCACTCCAAGATCATTAACGACCCTGTCAAACACCCCGTAAGGCGAGTCCCCGTGTATGGTCCCCGCAACAACATTTGCAAGAGCACCGATTCTCATGGCTTCATACAAAGCTTTCGCTTCAAGTGACCTTACCTCCCCGATAATCAGGCAAGAATCCCCCAGCCTCAGCGATGTCCTGATAGCTTCGTCAGTCGGCACTTCAATCTCCACATGCGTAATAACCGACCTCGACTTCAGTCTGACAATATTATATCCCATATCACTTAAAGCATCCACAGGCAGCTCAAGAGTATCCTCAACAGTAAGGATCCTGTACCTTTTCATAATCTCAGTAAGAGTAGCTCCAAGCATACTGGTCTTGCCGCTCGACCTTGTGCCTGCAAAAAGCATTGTCCTTGCCCCATCCACAATAAAACTCAAAAGCCCTGCAGCAAGCGGAGTCATCATATTAGCGTTAATCATAAGCTGATACGTCCACGGCTTGTCCCTGTGCCTCCTGAGAGCCAGGGAAAGCCCGTCCGGGCTCAGCGTCCTTGTGATTGCAGCAACCCTCACTCTCCCGCTGGGCAGTTCAATTTCAGTGTCAAGAACAGGATTTGCCTCATCCAGCGGCCTTCCTGATGCAATCCTGAACCTTGTCGACCATGCATCACCATCCTCCTGTGTGGGGATGATATTCGTATCGCACTCCTCATGGCGCCCGTGAAAAAGAAAAAAAGGCATCTGCCCCACAGGCGCATTCAAAAACAAATCCTGCACATTTTCATCAGCAAGAATCACCTCAAGCATCCCGAACCCGGCAGTATAGCGTGTAAGAATTTCTGCAAGCTCATCAACCTTCTTCGGCGAAAGAGTAATCTTCATAGTATCAGAAATATCAGTAATCATATCCCTCCCGATATTGTAGAAAATCTCCCTTGTCCGCTCTGGCTCAGTAAACTCAGACCTGTTAGGTTTATGCGCCGCCATATACCTTCTTGCAGTATCGAGAATAGAATACTCTGTCTCACCAAGATTAAACTCCGGCGGAGTAATGTGATACCTCACGTTCACATTCCCGGGAATTCTCAGGCACTGCACCTCTGTCTTGCCGACAAAATATCTGTCTATCTGCACGGCTCCGATAGGTATGATCGTCATATATTTCGTAAGCATGAAATTAGGCTTAATCGTCGGGTGAAACAATTCCCTGTAAATCTCCCTCGACCCGATATGATACCCGACAAGCCTGTCCTTGACTTTCTGTATCATCTCGGTCTTGTCAAGAACACCTTTGATAAGCAGGAGCTTATGAGCAATATAGTCATTATAACACTCAGCGCAGTTCGGGTAACTGTCTCTTGACTTCTGCTCAAGATATTTAATCTCCCTTACCAGCCTCACATAAGCGCCGACAGGATCCCTCTTCAGGTGATACCCGACAATATTCTGTATAAACCCGACCCTCTCAGCAACACACCTTTCGCAGTTATTGGGTCCCTTCTCAACCATAAAAAGCTTCTTGGTTCTTGCAAGGCTCTTTATTGCACCTGCCACATCCTTAAGCATTCTCGTCTGGAAATAGTCATACTCATATTCCCTGTTAGAAGAGAGAACAACATTTGCAACCGCGCCAGCCTCAATCAGTTTATCAATTGTTCTTGACATGCAGGCTTCAAAATCCTCGATACTTGACCCGTAAAAACAGCCCCTGCAGTTAACTTTTATTCTCTTCTGCTCGCGTTCATACTCATAGTCGCAGACCATGGAAAATCTATGGTCAAACATATATAAATAGGGCTCGTCTACTAATAACACATGCTGAACCCGTTCAGAAAAAAGGAGAGATTGCAGTATAACAACATCACGAACAATTCCCGGCTTGTGAGTGCAGACTACAAAACATACAGGAAAGACGAAAAATTAAGGATCGAGTCAACTTTCTTTGAAAAGCTCTGCTTCTTCTCCGGAAAGCTCATCCAGTTAAAATTCGGCAAAAAAATGCAGGATAATCTGGAAAGAAGCATACGTGTCGGAAGGCTGTCCGTAAAACCCGAGGATGTTGGTGCTCTTTTGCTTGTATCCCTCGGCCTCATGGCATTAATGCTCGTGCCTTTGTCCCTGTTCTATTTCGAGGGCTCAATGCGGTTCGGCATATGGATTTTCCCGGTTGCGTGGTCATACTATGTTCTCACGTATCCTGCTTTCAGGGCACAGGTTGTAAAAATCCAGGCAGCAGACGAAAGCCTGAAAGTTGTTCTTTACATGGCAATGTACCTTGAGCTAAACCCCAACCTTGAAAACGCAGTCAAATTCGCAGCAGAGCACATAGAAGGCCCCCTTGAAAATGACCTGTCAAAAATGCTCTGGGATCTCGAGTTCGGCGTATACACAGATGTCCGCCAGGCCCTCGGCCACTACATGCAGCTATGGCTTGACTGGAACGTCGAATTCGTAAAATCCCTGGAGCTTTTAATAGATTCCCTGTCCCGCTCAGGCGATGACCGCAAAAAACTGCTTGACAAATCCCTTACCTACATCCTTGACAATTCTTATGCCAACATGAGGGATTATTCACGCGCCCTTGAAAATCCCATAAAAATGATACAGGCAATGGGCATACTTCTCCCGCTGATGGGTCTGATAATGTTTCCCATGGTATCCATATTCTTGAGCGGCGAGAGCCAGGTCATAGATCCGATGTTCATAGGCGTAGGATACACGATAATACTTCCTATGATCCTGTTCTTTTTGATGAGACGCATACTCTTGAGACGGCCGGGCGCCTTCGCGTTCCCCTCGCTTAAAAACGCGCGCAATCTGCCCCCGGACAATGTCTTCCCGATAAATATCGGCAAAAAGCAGATCTATCTCCACCTGAAAACAACCGCCATACTGGTAGCCATCATATTCATGATTCCCGGCCTGATACAGCTATACGACTATAACGAGCACGTCAAGTATATAGACAAAATCTGCCACTCGGAGAAAATGTGCTTCAAGGGCCAATGGGCTACATTCATGGAAGAGCAGTATGATCCGAAAGTTGTCTTTAACAACATGCTTCAGGTAATGACAATAATATGGGGCATCGCTCTTGGCATAATAATATTCTGTTACGGCAGGAGCGCAAAAAAGCAAAAACTGCGCCAGGAAATTACAGAAATAGAGCGCGATCTGTTCATAGGTCTCACAGAACTTGAGAACTCCCTGAGCCGCGGCACCCCGATTGAGCGCAGCATCTATCATGTTCTTGGAGAATACGAACGCATGCGAATGAAAGAATCACCGCTCTTTCGGTTCTTCATGGACGTATTAAACAACATGCAAAAAATCGGTGACACATTCACAAACGCGGTTTTCGACAAAAATCACGGCTCAGTCTTAAAATATCCCTCCATACTTCTTCGAAACGTAATGAAGATGATAGTAGACGCGATACCCCGGGGGAGCGAAGTCATCACGCAGAACATCTCGATAATCACGCGCTACATTGTAAACACCCGCAAAGTCGAAGAACTCATAAAGGATCTGCTGGAGCAGGTCGCAAGCACCATGAAGGTAATGGCATCATTCATAGCTCCCCTGATATCTGCAGTATGCGTTGCAATGGCAGCGCTGATAGTCCAGATGCTTGAGAAAATTTCACAGAAAATGGAGGAACTTGACAAGGACATGAATACAGGCGGCGGAGGCATGTCAGAAACACTAAACATGGTAAACATGAAAAATGTCATGCCTCCAACAATGCTCCTCCTCATAGTAGGTATATATCTTATCGAACTCGTGGTTTTGCTCTCGTACTTTGCAAACGGCATAGAGCACGGATTCGACCAGATAAACCGCGACATGTTAACTGTAAAAAACATGGCGATTGCAATGCTCTTGTTTTCAGGCCTTGTACTCGTAAGCCTTGGATTGTTCGGTTCATTTATATACACTCTTGATTAAGGTAATATTTCATGAAAGGCTTCAAAAGCGTGCAGGAAGCGATATTCACAATATCCGTCGTATTGATAGTGGCAGTCTCGGTAGTAATGACTCATGTATATCTCCAGGGCATACAGATACCGGACAGATTCGAGAACCACATTGCAGGCGACACAAAGGAGATATCGTCCTGGTTTGCAAAATATGCAATCACGTGCTATCGCGCTCACAAGTCATTAGAGCCGGCAAGAGAAGACTGCTATGTGCTTCACATCAAAACAAAAGACACTCTGACAAAAAAACATGTTTTGGATAAAATCCCCCAAAACCTGGTACCCCCTGAGTGCATAGAATTTTCAGGCAAGGGAATATACCTTGCCAAAAAAAATACAAACACCACATTCAAAATAACATATGATGGATATAAAAACAAGCTGGAAATAAAAAAAATCGCCTGAAATCCGCTATACTCACGGCAAATACTATACCAATAGTGATGTATCCGAACCAATCGAAGATTGGTTAGGATGCTAAAATTGCATTGCAATTTTAAGCATGTGGCAAAGCCATTCGTACGATAATACATGGCTTTGACTGCATCCTAATCGGAGCAAGCTCCGGGGCACTACGCGGATTTCCAGGACAGCGATTTTTAGTCTTCCCGGGTGAATTAATATTCGCAGCAAGCTGCGAGGCATTATACCCTCTCGGGAATAAAAAAAATAGATGATGCCTTATGAAGAAAGGAATATCCCCGCAAAAAATAGCATATCTCATATTTGCTCTAGTAGGCGCACTGATAATGCTTGCAGTCTACGTAAACTATTACAGCCAGCCGTCAGGCGGCATTTTTTGCGCAGTATACAGCAACGTCTATAAGATACTTCCGCAGGGAGATGAGCCGCCACCTCTCCCAAGATCCTGTATTCAAAAGCAGACTACTTCCCCGGATTCAACGCACATCTATTACAAAGAAAAGTCTGCTGTAGAAGACCGTCTTGTAGAATATATCGTAAGCTGCTACCAGAACAATAAAGCTTATGCTAATCTGACAATGCCTTGCTACCAGTTGAAAATATCGTCGCTTGATGGGGAAATATCTGAAGTAGACATAACAGACAACATGGAAGCCAGCGGATTCATCTGCGATGCGCTTGAAAACTCAAAAGTGATAGACACAAAAGGTCACAGGCTCGACTATTCCTCAATTAAGGGAAAATCCTGCGGCACAAAAGACCAGCTCATATGGCTCGTGCATCAAAATACAATTAAAAAAGGAGACACAGTTGAAATAAAATACGTAAACCGTGCTGTTAAAGTGATTACCTGACAGTTGCGAATAAATCCACACAAATCTTTATATACAACATATACTAAATAAAGAAGTAAATGTGAAAGGTGGGGTTTATTTTACTAAAAAACATAAACAAAAAAAGCAAAAATAAAAGAAAAGGGCAAATGTCCCTGGAAATGATAATCGGCCTGATAATTTTGCTGGTAGTTGCAGCAGTAGTCATCAAAATCTTCATGGACAAGATGAACCTCGGCGACCCTCCGGGCTCAGTTGCAATGGAATTGGATCCATATATGATCGTTTGTGATAAATTATGTCAGGACTATATAGATAGTCGTGACGCTTCAGATGCATTTGAATATTGTAGACATTACTTCCCGGAAATTGACCTCAATAAAAACAGCAACATAGAAGGCGATGTTGGGACTATAAATGGATACGGAATATGCGAAGACAGGGTATATTGTTTCGCACTGACAAATTGTAAGATTGGAACTAGCAGAGCTACTGCTTTGACACCAGACAAATGTAAAGATATCATGTGTAAGATTTACAAAGAGCAATACGGAAATAATGAGTCTGCAGCATCAGTAGTTCAGGGACGTATGCCATTTGGCGTATCATGCGATCCAAATGATGAGGCTCTACAGGAGATAGATGAGGCAACAGGAGAGATTATAACGGACGCAAATGATGACCCCATTTATATGTCTCAATGGTGGAAAAATACATTCGAAAACGTCCACTGTAAATAATGAACAATCTGAGTCAAACAGTTCTAAAACGTAACCTTCTCCCGGAGCACTTCGATACTCTCCCTGTTAGAAATATTATCAAGCCTGACTCCGCGCGACTGGAGCCATTCCCGTGTCCTGCCAAGAATCACAACATCCTTTCTCTTCAGTTCATCAACACTTTTGGCGCCAGAAAGGAACATACAGGACCTCATCTCATCAATGATCCTTAAAAGAACAGCGGCAACATCCTTATGCGATTTTGCAGCTGCGCCCAGGAGCGGGAGAGCAATGCCAGCATAATCAGCTCCAAGAGCAATTGCCTTTGCTGCATCAATGCCGCTTCTTATGCCCCCGGATGCGATGATCGGTATCTTCACAGCGCCTCTGCACTCGACAACAGAGCACGCTGTTGGTATGCCCCAGTTTCTGAACATTTCTCCCTGCCCTTTTTTATCGCGATAATATTCAATCATACCAAACGACGTGCCTCCCTGCCCGCCGATGTCTATCATCGATGCACCTGATTTCTCGATAACTATCGCAGCCTCTCTTGAAATGCCTGCACCTGTCTCCTTGACAACCACAGGTATCCCGAGATTCTGGCAGAAGTATTTCAATCTCGAATGAGAATTCTTCCAGTTGACGTTGCCCTCTTTCTGGACAGCCTCCTGCAGGGCATTTAAATGTATCGCAATACCATCTGCCCCCCCCATTTTCTTGAGAGAATCCTTAATATCCCTGATATCATAATCATCTATCAGCTGCACAAGCCCTATATTCGAAAGAAGAGGACAATTTGGCAGAGCATTCCTTACTTTATACGTGCTCCACAGCTTCTCATCAACCAAAGCCGCCCTCACAGACCCGACACCGAATGCAACACCAACCTCGCAAGCTGCTTTTGCAAGGTTCATGTTAATCTTCTCTGCAATCTTCGCGCCGCCGGTCATAGCCTCAATAACAAGAGGCGCTTTCAGTTTTTTTCCAAGAAACTCACAACTGAGGTCAATATCATCCTTATTCAGGTCAGGGAGCGCATGATGAACAAGCACAATATCATCAAACCCGGCCGATATATCCGACTCAACATCCTTATCGAGGCAAACACGAACATGGCTTTCCTTCCGCGCCTCAATACTGCTCTTCTTACCTTTTGTCACACAATCACCCGCAAAATATAATCCATCACATAATACTTATAATCTGATAATATTAGTACATCAAAATTTAAATATAGAGTTCCCTAAAAAGGGCCCAAAATTGCTGCATCAGCAAATCCTTGGCACATTTTCGCCTGTAGGCATATTCAAAAACTTTTCCCCGATTGAAGTCCTCAGAACAACCTTCTTTCCAGAAACAACTTCGCCTATAACAGCAGCATCCTTATCAAGCTTCCTCAAGATCCCGACCACCTTGTCTGCATCACTCTCCCTGACCCCGAAAACAATTCTCCCCTCGCATGCGAGATGAAGAGGATCAATCCCGAGAAGTTCACAGACCACGCGAACCTCATTTTTGATTGGAATCCTGTCCTCATCCACTTTAATGCAAACCTTGCTGTGGGAAGCAAGCTCATTAAGGCACGCAGAAAGCCCCCCTCGAGTAGGATCCTTGCATGCCCTGATATACTCTCTGCACTTATCCACAACATCATATACCGGCGCGCAGTCAGAAACAAGCGATGTCTCATATCCGAACCGCTTTGAAAGAATTGCAGCGCCATGCTCACCCACACCTCCGGACACAACTATCACGTCACCAGCCTCAAGGCCGCTGTTTGGAATAACCCTCTCAGCAGCACCAATGCCGGAAGTATTAATCAAGATACCGGGAATTTCACCTTTCGCAAGAACCTTGGTATCCCCGGTAGCAACAGGCGCATCCACTATCTTACAGACTTTATTAAATGACTCAAGAATCCTGTACAGCTTATCACTTGCGAAGCCTTCCTCTATTATGAGCGAAAGAGAAAGCCCGATAGGTTTTGCGCCCATTACAGAAAGGTCATTGATTGTTCCCGAAGCAGCCAGTTTTCCAATATCCCCTCCCGGAAAAAACAGGGGGTCGACAGTATAACTGTCAGTTGTAAAAACGAGGTGCTTATCTCCAATTTTTATATAAGCACCATCATCAAGAACACCAGAAAAACCGCCCTTAACCGAGAGAATGCGCCTCATCTTTTCAATAAGCGCCCCCATTTCAGCGCCGCCAGCACCGTCATTAATCGTAATCATCCTTCAGGAACCTCTGATATCTGTATCCGGCAACTTCACCGGTTGATTCAATGCGCAAATCTGTGTGGTACATTACCTGATTCAGTAACAAAAAACCTTTTTCTTCTTCACTTTCTTATTATATACATTGCCAATGTCGTACAGAGTCTTTTGATTTGGATTCTGTTTCTTTGCACTGAATTTTTCAATGATGCGCTTAAGTATATTATCCTGTTTTTTGCTGCTGCTGTAATTTGCGTAGTTTAACGTAGGTTTTAAGGCTGGCGCAGATTTTTCCTTTTTACCTCTTATCGACCCTTTCAGCGCACTAATCTCTCCCATTATCTTCTTTCTAAACTCACTCTTCTTTTTTATCCTGAAGCCTTTTTCCGGATGGTATCCGCTAGACTCCTGCATATCCCTGTAATGCTGAAAACCGAATACCCCGAGAACCGCAAGAACAATCACAATCAGGCTATTCCTGAGCCAGTGGCTCTTTTTCTCAGCAACAATCAGATCATCTCCATCAAGCTTTGATTTTACCTCAACCATCAATGAATCTGCTGACATCTGGTTTTGATATGCAGAAAGGTAATTCCCGCTCTCTATTGCAAGTTTCGCAGTCTTCAGGTACTCTGCAGCCTTTGCCAGAGTATCATTCAACCCCGTCAGGTTCGTATTATTAACATTCTCATGCAAAAGAACCTGCAATTGATTATATATTTCCGTATAATCTGAATCCAACTTAGCCATAGTATCATTAATTACAACCTTTTCATCATCATCAGGAGTAACCTTTAGAGTAAATGTCATATTGCCGCTTGCCTTATCACTCTTTGCAAACGCAATAATTTCATAAGCCCCGATCGAAAAATCAGCAGTATTTATCTCAACCTTAACAGATTCAACAATCCCTTTTTTGAGCGTTGTTGAATAATTTGAAAGAACAGCATACCACCCGGATATATTTACAGTTGCATCCTTCACTCCCAGCTCAAGTTTAAGCTCTGTAACTGTTTTTTCACCATTATTCTTCAGTTTGAATGTTGTGTTCCGGGAGTCTCCATGCTCGATTTCAAGTTCACCCGGCCCGTCAGTAATAGCCAGTGAATAATCCACAGTCTTTACAGCAGCGCCCGCATCCTTTTTCACACACGCATGGTCGACAATCTTCTCATCATCAGCGCAATCAAGTTCCTCACAAACCAGATGTGAATTGCAGAACTCATTCCCGAAGCAGTCATCATCCACAGCGCAATTAGGATAATCCGTACCAGATGATGGTGTATCTGTTCCAGTTGTTTGCTGGTCTGGAGTTTGCTGCGTCTGTGTGCTTACAGTAAAGAAGTCAATAACACCAAACGACCGCGAATATGTACGCCCGGCACTATCCTTTCCAGTAACAGTCAAACGAATCTCATAGTCCCCATCAGTAGTGGGAGTAATCCTAAACGTGCAATCATGTGTCTCACCCGCCGTAAGATTATTAGGTATTGCCCAGCAACTAGTCGGGCTGATATAATTCTTCTTAGTTCCGCTAAGATAAAGTTCAGGCGTAGCAGTAATATTATGTAGGGGGGAATTGCCTGAATTTTTAATGGTTATAACTACATCTTCACCATCCCCGTTAGAAATAGCTCCATCACAGTCAGTTCCGGAATGATCAGGCATCGGAACCGTCTGGTTGTAAGCATCAGTGTCAAGGCCGCTATAAACTTTCCCGGATTCATTGCGTGTCACACTAACAGAAATAGTATGCAGCCCAGGGTTTGTATTGCCATTGTAATTCACATAAGACGTAACATTAAATGTATAAATACCTGAAGAGGGAGAACTAAACGCCGAAGTATTAATTCTGTCATTTGAGTAAGTACTGCTTGCTATGCTTACATTACTCCACGATATAGATAGTGCAGCAGATCCGTTAGGATGCTTCACAGAAAACGTCACAGAAACATTTACCGACGTATTATCCACAATATCCGGAGTTATCTCAGTTACCGTCACATTATACCCGACATACAAAGAACGATTATATTTGTAATTGTTACTGTCATCCAGTTCAGTATTATCCGTCAATGCTTCTACTCTTAAAGTATGATTAAATGAATTTTGTTTAAGACTTCCTGTTTTTGTAACATTTACAGTCACAGGCATTCCAACAGTCAATGTTTCATTAGATATTATCTTATTAGCAATATATCCGTCATCCATATAGAACATAACAGTAACATTATGGGTAAGGTTCCTGTTGCCAACATTTTGAACCACAGCAAATACTGTAAGGTTACTCGAATCCACAATATTCGGAAAATCGTTGCTATTAAAATAAACTCTTGTCACATTAACATCTGCCCCGACAACATTCAAAACTCTCATTGAAGAATTCCCGGTATTCCCGGCATCATCAGTACAATTCACATACCACTCCATACTTTCCCCAAGCAAAGAAGTATTCACCAGGATGCTCAACCCCGGAGTACTATTAAGTATATAAGCGGTCCCATTAGGATACCCATCAACAAAAACCTCGCAACTCATATTATCATCAAATTTATCCGTCACATTGAAATACAGCCGAGGATAGTAGGTATATGAATAGTTGTCATTATCTGTAGTATTTAACTCAACCGATGGCGCATCAGTATCAATTACAGTCCACACTAGAGAAGAATTAAGAGCATTCCCGGCATTATCTCTTGTCTCAACAATAAAAGAATGATTCTGGTTCTCTGCAAGCCCGGAGACACTATAATTCGTCTCAACAGTAGTATCAAAAACAGTAAAATTAACAGCAGCACCTGTGGTATTATATATACTATAATTAAGAATCTCCGAAACATTATCACAACCGCTGTGATTTGTCCAGTTCAAAACCACTGGCTGCAAATTCACATAAGCATCAAGCGCATCCGGCTCTGCCCCCTCTGTCACAACCCCGTCGATTGTTGAATATAATGTTGTCTCATTAGTCTGCCCGGCACTATCCACGGTATCTATTGCCCACGAATTACTTTGTTCAATAACAACAGAATCACTGGCAGTAACATTGAACCAGATGTACATTATAGACGCGTTATCCAGTCCGGTACCAGACGCATTAAAGCAATCAACTCTAGTCAAAGAACTATTGCTGCAATTCCAATTGCCAAGGGAGTGGCCTATAGTAGTATTGATAAGTGTAAATTCAGAATCCATAGTAATATTAACCGAAACAACAGAGTCATTAGACCCCCCGTCATTCACAACAGTAAAATTAAAAATCTCAGTAGCATTAGGCGCAGTCCAGTTCCTTCCATCAGTCCCATCACTGAAAACACCGCTGATATTAACCCGCGTCTCAGAAGAAAGCATATGGCTTGAGTACCCGGCGCCGACAAGCAAAAAAATCACCAGCAAACCAATAAAATATAATCTCTTCATATCCCTCACATCTCTTCAACAGCTTATCTGCCCTTCCAGACAACTATCCATTTCATCTTTATTTATTTAAAACATATAGTTCTATCTCAAGGTATCAACACATCTTATCAAAATATTGTTCCTTATAGGTTATATATTTATCTGAAATCACTCTGTATTTCCCGCCTGAATATTGGCTACAGATACATTTATCAAATTAACC
>CBDUVR010000012.1:0-14512 GCA_965370705.1 uncultured archaeon
GGGTGAATCAAGGTGATTCAGACCCAATTCAGGGGTTACTTACGCAACAACACCTGTGAAAAACGGAATTCCTGCTGATATTCACAAATCGTTCAAGCCATTCATATATAACATCCGGAACGTCAACATAATGAATAAACGACAACAGGCAATGTGATACTGCAGATTTATATATTAGTCTATCCATAAAACACTTATGTCAGCAATAAAAGCCATAGAGTGCATTGTGATTGGTACTGTTCAAAAGGTAGGGTATCGTGATTTTGTAGCTAAAATAGGGCAAAAGTTAGAGTTAGATGGAACAGTTGAAAATCTAAATGATGGGACCGTAAAAATACAATGCAAAGGGACTAATGACAAAATAGCTACATTTATAGGAGCTATTAAAGTACATAACCCCGATGAAGCGCCACTAATCGATGTTGAAAACATAATTGAAAAAGATATAGAAGCAACGGAAATAAAAGAAAATGGTTTCCGTGAAAAAATAGGCGACCCTGCAAAAGAAATAGCGCAAGGTCTCTCGACCGGTATGAATTATATTAATTTATTTAGAAAAGATACATCTGATAATTTTAAAATTCTTGATGTAAAATATGGAGCAATATCCACTGCAATGGCTGAAGTTATTAAAAACACGACAGAGCGAGATCAACTGTTTGAAAATAAATTTGTATCAATAGAAAAAAGTGTTGAAAAATCAAATAAAAATATCGAAAATCTATTACAAATTCTATCAAAACAAAAAAAAGATACTTCTTAACCTGTGACTTTTCCTCTGTTTTTGTACACTATATTTGTTGTTTTTTCTGTATTGGTTTCTTCCTGCTAAAATTGTGGATGGACTGTCAAAGTAGGGGTAGGAGAAGTTTTTCTACGAGGAGAAGCCGAGACGATATGTCCCGTAGGGACGAACTCCCCGTTTTTAGGAAAACTTAAACTCAATTGAATATAACGTATGCAGATAAACGAAGTCCTGCGAAGCAGGATTTGGGTGAAGCCGTAGGCGTAACCGCTTTATCTGCTGTTAAGTGACCTGAACCATTTTCACCGAAAGGCGACGGAGCGTAGCGGAGGAGAGTTCTGGTGGCGAGCGTTTTTAGAAGTGCGTGTTCTAAGGCTGTTACCTCTTTTAAATAGTGAATAACCGATAGATTTAAATATTTGTTTATACAAAATATAATAGATAATAAGTGTGAGATGAACAATGATGAAAAATATAACATTAACTTTTACCGATAATGTTTCTAGAGCGTACAAGGATGCATGGCAGCAGGCATATGTTTCAATTCCCCAAAACCTGAAGGATATTCTCGAGAAAAATAATGCGAGGATAAAAGTGCAATCGGTTTCTTATGAGGAGATGAAAGCATTGGTTGAGGGGGGAGATCGTTCCGATACACCTCCAAGTATGTGCGCAGGCTATGATGGGACGATTTATTTTCGTGACGATGTTGGTCCTCGACCGGGTGATGTGGGCGACATGGTTCATGAGTTGGCTCATGAAATATATTTTAATATGATGCATAATTATCCTCAGAAAGCAAAAGAATGGGAAGAACTCTGGAGAGAGATATATATCAAAGCCGACTGTCCGGATTATTATAAAGTAACGAGCAATTTCTTGGCTTCATCTGGCTTTTTTTTGAGTCATTACGATGTAAAAAGTCATCACGAAGGCTTTGCAGAATTGGTTCAATATATGAGTGACCAGCACTATGTTCAACCTGTACTAGACAGTCCAGATATTAAAAGAAAAATAGAATTCGGACAAAATATTTGAGAGATTTTATTTTAACAGGAGCTTCCGCCTTTTTTATTATTTCTTCAAATCTTTGATTTGGCTATTGTTTAGCTTGCCGCCGGAATTTCATTTAACGACTATTATGTTGACTTTTTGTGTGCTTTATGCGCCATTTTGGGTGAAAAAGCATACCTCTATCAGCATAATAGACGTTTTGGGTGGTAAAGCGCACTTTTGTCAATTAATACCCTCTTTAGGGAGATAAGGTGCACTTTTGTCTATTTAATCCATACTTTGACGAAGAAAGTTTAAAATGTTGGTTTTGAAGTTTATCTGGATTATCTCTGGATTATCTGGCGCCCATGGCTTCTTTGTCTCTTCGCATCTTTTCCTGGATCGCGTAGCTTGCGGGGTCGTTTTTGTATGCTGACATCAGCTCGCTGCTTAGGCTTTCTGCTGCGTTTTTTTTGGTTTTTACGCATCTTTGGTATGAGCCCTGGGCTATGTGCTTCAGCGCAAGGTCTACTCTTCTTTGGGGGGCTGTTACTACTGATTCTCTTGCGAATATCCCCCCGCGCTGGTATGTGAGAACTTCTTCAAAGGGGGCTGAGTTTTCTATTGCCTTTACCATAACTTCGACGGGGTTCGTTTTGGTCTTTTCTTCAATTATGTGGAATGCGTCTATTACTATTTTTGCTGTTTTTGTTGTGGTGCCTACGATGTGGCCGCTTGTGAATTTGTGCTTTTTGCCTTTGTGGCCGGCGACGAACATTTTGTTTATCAGGCGCTCTGTGATGTTCAGCTTTGATTTGTAGAACGGGTTTTTTGCGTGGCGCCCGCCGCTTTTGGGTACTATCGTAGGTGTCAGGTTTATGCAGCTTACCAGACCGGGGTCTGATACTTTTATGCCTTCTGTGCTCCATGTGTTGAATAGTTTTATTTCTGTCATGTTATCGTCTTATTTATTATTTGCTTGGCCTTTTCTTCTTGCCTTTTATGAGTTCGTTCAATGATATGCCGTTTACCTGTATGACTTTCCATTTTACTGACGGGAGTGATCCTTTCGGGCCGGATTCTGAGCCGCCGATTCCTTCGAGGAGGACTTCATCGTGCTCCTGTACATGGTTTATCGCGCCTGTCAGGGGGCAGAATGCTGTTATTTGCTTGCCGTTTTTGGTTAGCTGGACCCGCACGCATTTTAGCATGCCTGAATGCGGCTGTTTTGCTTCAAGCTGCCTTTTTTCGAGGACTATGCCTTTTGCCTGGGCTGCGCCTTCCAGAGGGTCTGTTTTTCCTTTGAGCCTGAGTGTCTTTCTTGCGAAGTCTATTGATTTCCATTTTTTCTTTATCCTGTTCTTTTTCAGGTTTCTTCCTGCGTATAGTCCACCAGGCATTTTTGTCACCATTTTATTGTCTAAATTATTTTTATGTTGTCAATATTGTGCTGTCTTTTTAAAAACGTTTTGATTATATTTATATTTTTTCCGCCCCTGCCTATTAAGAGGCCTTTATCTCTTTTTTCTATTTCGATGCTTATTGTCTTTTTTTGGTCATTTCCTGTGATGTCTATTTTTTTAAGGGGGACATTTATGATATTTTTTGTGAATTGTTCGATGCTTTCTGAGTATTTGTATATTATGAGGTTCTGGTTCATTTTCTTCTGGATTTCTTTTATGTTTGAGCCGTTTTTGCCGATGAGTTTTTTGAAGTTGTCTGTTTTTATTACGAAGTATAATGTGTCGTTTTCGTTTGCATAGTCGACAACATGTGATTTTGTGATGTTTTCGAATGTTGTGATGTTTTGTATGTCGTCATTGGTGTATTTTATTGGCATTGGATTCACAATGGTGTTGACTGTTTTTTGATGCCCAGCACGGATATTGAAAATGGCTTTCTTGCTGTTGCGCCAAGCTCTATGCTTGTTCCGCTGAAGGTGTATATTTTTGAGTTGCTGAGTTTTGCTGTCTTTTCTATGTCGCATTTGATGTTTTTTGGGCAATTTGCTGCGATTATTGCTGAGTCCAGTTTGTCGTGGTTCAGGTATTTCAGGGTCGAGTCTGTGCCGATTGTTATTTTGTCTGCTTCTATTGCATTTTTTATGAGTTTTGTTATGTCCATTTTAACACCCTCAATCCTTTACTTTTAGTTTTATCATTCCTGTGCCTATTGGCGCAATGTTTCCTATTATTATGTTTTCGATGACGCTTTCGAGGGGGTCTATTTCTCCTCCGGAGGCTGCGTTGGTCAGGTGCTTTACTGTCTCTTCGAAGTTTGCTCTTGAGAGTACTGATGATTTCTGGCCTGCAAGACCGTATCTGCCGATTGCCTGGATGGTTCCGTCGTTTGTCATTGCATCTGCGACGAGGAGGAGGTGGCGTACGTCGGTGTCTACTCCCTGTTCGCGCATTGTGGTTATTGTTTCTTTTATTATCGCGTTTCTTGCGGCTTCGATGCCGAGAACCTTTGCAACTTCGAATATGTTGTTTGACGTGATTCTTGCTACATCAATTCCTGACATCTTGAGGACTCTTTTGAGGTTTGAGCCCAGTGTCTTTATTATCCATTGGTTGTTTTCGCATTCGACTATTGCCTGCTCTATACCTTTTATGCCTTTTGTGAAGAGGTTTCTTGCGCGGACCCTGATGGATTGCAGGTCGCTTATTGTGAAATCCGGCTTTTTGTCTTGCGCGATTTCGATCATTATTACTTCGTTTTCACAGCTAATATTTATATGTTTTATGCTTTTTTTGATGAGTGTTATGATGCTTTCTGTTGTGATGTCGAGATTTTGCAGCAGAGTGCTGTCCGGGACAAGCTCGATTCTTAAATTTATCAGGTCTATTGAGTCTTCTTTTAATATATGTTTTAGTTTGGTTTCTTTTATTTTTGCAGCTATTTTTCTTGCGTCTTCTTTGTTGTTGTGCTCTTTGTCAAGGTAGATTTCCATTGTCGGTGTTTTGGGTATTTTTCTTGCGTCAAATAGTTCGATGAGTCTTGGCAGGCCTTTTGTCGTGACCAGTTGGGTACGCCCTTCTGAGTGGTATGCCCGAAGCGTTGTCTGTGTTGCAGGTTCTGAGATTGACTGGGCTGCTATTACGCCTACTGCTTCACCGACTTCGTATTTTATCCGGCTGTATCTTTTCTTGAGTATGTCTTTGTCTTTCTTTTTCAGGTCTATTTTTTCGTAAGGGTCTGGTAGTTGTTCTGTCATATGTTCACCTGTTAGTGTTTTGTCATTATTTGCTTGTCGATGTAGCCGCGGTCGCTTTTTGCAGGGTCTACACAGTCTTCACCAGGCACGAACTGGATTATTGTGCCTGAGCTGTCGCGGACATGGTAGTCTTCACCTACTTTTATGTCCTGCAGGGCGCTTACAAGGCGGCGCTGCATGTAGCCGCTGACACGCGTCTTTAGTGAGGAGTCCATTATTCCTTCGCGGCCTTTCATGACTTCGAAGAAGAATTCTATCGGGTCTATTCCTTTCTGGAATGATGACCTTACGAAGCCGTGCGATGTTGGACTAAGGTCGCCTTTTTTGAAATGTGAGAGGGTTCTTCCTGTGTAGCCGCGGAATATTCGCCTGCCTCTGATTGTTTCCTGGCCGACCAGCCCGGACATGTACGCGAGGTTCTGGATGCTGCCGCGGGCGCCGGTTCGCGCCATGATTATTGCACTGTTTGTCTCGTCTACGGTTTTGTCTATGATTTGTTGTGTCATGTTTGTGATTTTCCATAGTTCAATCATTATCATATCTTCGAGGGTTTCTTCCGGTGTTCTTCCAGGGGAGACGTCTATTTTTCCTTTTTTGTAGTCTTCTATTTGTTTTTCGATTACTTCAAGTTGTTTGTTGATGACTTTTTCTATGTTGGTTCTGGTTGCTTTGTCTGTGTCGAGATTATCAAGGGAGATACTGAATCCCTGTTTCATCATTGTCTGGGATATGATTTTTGTTATCTGGTCCAAAAAGAGTCTTGCTTGTGAGTGCCCTTTTTCCATGTCGATGGTGTCAATTATTCTGCCTTTGAATGCCGCGATACTGTTGGTGTCTACTACGCCTTTTTTGAGTTCGCCGTCTTCTATGATTACATAGGCGTCGTGTTCACATTCTTTCTTTTTGCATGTCTCGCATTTGCGGCATGTGTTGGCTTTGTATTCAATGTTTATGCCTTTGGGTATGGCAAAGCTGAATATCTCTTTGCCTGTATATGTGTATTTTTTCAGGTCAGCGATTATGTCGGCGTTGATTAGTATCTGGGCAGTTTGCTGTTTTGTGTATGTTGTTCCGGTTTTCGTTAGCAGGTACGCGCCGGATATGTAGTCCTGGTCGCATCCCATTATCGGCCCGCCGAAGCGCGGGGACCTCATGTTTTTCTCGACCAGCATAAGCTGTTCTGCTTCTGATCTTGCTTCTGCAGTCTGGGGCACGTGGAGGTTCATCTCGTCGCCGTCGAAGTCTGCGTTATATGGTTTGCATACGCAGAGGTTTAGCCTGAATGTCTTATTGGGCATGATCTTTGCGTAGTGCGCCATTACAGACATCCGGTGGAGTGAGGGCTGCCTGTTGAAGATAGTGATGTCGCCGTCTACCAGGTGCCTTTCAACTATGTAGCCGGGTGCGAGTTCCTCAAGGATTGATTCTTTGTTTTCGTTGATGACTTTTTTCCTGATGCCGTCCTGGCGGGTTACGTAGTTTGCCCCCGGGTGCGTGTCTGGCCCGTTTTTGATGTGTGCTTTTAGTTCGTTTATGTTGTTTTTTGTGACTTTAATTGGAACTGTGAGTTCTTTTGCGACTATTTCGGGGATACCGACATCGTTCAGGCTGATGTTGGGATCTGGTGATACTACGGTTCTTGCGCAGTAGTTTACGCGTTTGCCTGTGAGGTTGTGGCGGAACCTGCCGTCTTTGCTTTTGAGTCTTTGCGCGAGTGTCTTCAGGCTGCGGCCTGATCTGTGTCTTGCCGGCGGTATGCTTGAGATCTCGTTGTTGAAGTATGTGGTTACATGGTACTGGAGAAGCTCCCACAGGTCTTCGATGATGAAGTCCGGGGCGCCAATTTCGAGGTTGTCTGCAAGGCGGTGGTTAATGCGGATTATGTCAACGAGTTTGTGTGTGAGGTCGTCTTCCGAGCGGTCGCCGCTCTCGAGGGTTATCGATGGCCTTGCTGTTACGGGGGGGACTAATAGTAGTGTTAATATAAACCATTCCGGTCTCCCGCCTTTTATTCCTATTAGGTTTGCTGTCTCATCTGAGATTTTTTCGAAGTGTTCTCTTATTTCTACAGGGGTTAATGGGTGTTTGTCCCTTACGAATGTCGAGGGTTTCTCGAGTTTTATTTTGCCTTGTTTTGCGCCGCAGTCAGGGCATGTTGTCATAACTTTGAGTTTTTTTGGGGCAATGCCTTGCTCGAGTTTTGTTTTGTCTGCGAGCAGAGCGCCGCACTTGTGGCATGTATAGGTTAGAATAAGGCGAATCTGGGGCAGGTAGAGTATGTTTAGTACGGGGCGTGCAAATTCTATATGGCCGAAGTGGCCGGTGCATTCCCCGATTCTTCCGCCGCATGTCTGGCAGCGCATGCCTGGGTCGATGATGCCGAGTCTCGGGTCCATTACGCCGCCGTCTATGGGGTATGCGTCGGGGCCGTAGACTTCGGAGGTGACGACCGGCATTACTGAAAGTTTTCTTATTATCTCAGGAGATATCATTTTGAAGCGAATCTCTTTTATTTTTGACATTTGTTTTGCACCTTGTTTTTTTCTTGAAATGTTATGTGTTGCTCCATTGTGTTGTATGGGGTATTGTCCTCTAGCTTCTGCTGCCTGTTGTTTAGTCTTCGGTGACAATTTGGGGGTAGATTAACATACTGCGGAGTTCGTCGAGCAATAGCTTGAAGGCATAGGACATGTCTACGTTGACTATTTTCGAGCCTTTGCAGATGGGGCAGTACATTTTGTTTTTGATTTTGTCATGTATCGCGGTTATCCCGCATTCTTTGCAGATGGGTATTTGGGTTTTGTCTGATGAGAATCTTTCTTTGAGGACTACTGCAGCGCCGTGGGCTATGATGCAGTCTTTTTCCATTTCACCGAATCTCAGGCCGCCTTCTTTTGAGCGCCCTTCTGTTGGCTGTTTTGTCAGGAGAGCTACTGGGCCGCGTGAGCGTGAGTGAATCTTGTGGGAGACCATGTGGTAGAGGCGCTGGTAGTATCCCATTCCGATTAGTATTGGTGCGTCGATGATTTCACCGGTTATGCCATTGTATAGTCTTTCTTTTCCGTCGTCCCTGAATCCCAGTTTCTTTAGCTGGTGCCTTACTTCACCAGCATTTCCTTTGAATGCTGTGCTGTCCTGCTCTTTGCCTTCAAGGCTGCCTTTTTTTCCAGCCACAATTTCGAGCAGCTGGCCGACTGTCATCCTGGATGGGATTGCGTGCGGGTTGATTATTATGTCGGGAGTCATACCGTCTTTTGTGAATGGCATGTCTTCTTCGGGCACTATCAAGCCGATTACACCTTTTTGACCGTGTCGGGATGCGAATTTGTCGCCGATTTCAGGTATCTTGGGCTCTCTTACTGATACTTTTACCAGTGTATTGCCGTCTTTTGTGCTTGTGAGTATTACTTTTTCCACTATGCATTCTTCTCCTTTTGTTACTGTTAGTGAGTTTTCTCTCCTGTCTTTGATGCCCATTCTTATCTCCTTCTGGACGCCGAGGAATCTCAGGGGCGATGTTTTTCCGACCAGTACATCTGTGTCTTTTACTTTTGTTTCAGGCGGGATAATCCCATCTTCTTCGAGCATGGAGTATTTTTCCTCTGATTTGTACCCTCTGACTTCAGGATCGGGGATTCCTATTTCATCTTCCTGGCCGCCCCAATATCTTCTTGATTCTGTAATGTATGTGCGGATGAATAGTGATCTTCCAAGGCCCCGCTCGAGTGAGCTTTTGTTTATCACGATTGAGTCTTCGATGTTGTAGCTGTAGTAGGGCATTACCGCGATGATGAGGTTCTGGCCCGTGGGGTGAGTTGCAAGGCCTGTTGCATTGGTTGTCTGTGAGCTGGTGATTGGCCGCTGGGAGTGGATGAGTAGGTGGGATGTTGTGTCGTCTCGTAGCAGATAGTTGTGGAGGTATATGCCTGTTGACTGGACTATCATTCGTGAACCGTAGTTCAGGCGGTCTCCACGATCTTTTTCAGGGTATGCAAGAAGAGATGCTGCGACTCCGAGTATGAACACCGGGTCGATTTCCAGATGTGTGTGATCTTTTGTTACGGATTCTTTTGATATTGCTACGTATGCGTTTTCTTCTTCTTCTGCGTCCAAGTATTCTATTACGTGCCTGTCAATGATGTCAGACCATGTGAGTTTGCCTTCTTCTATGTCTTTTACCATTTCGCCTGTGAGTTTTGGAGTTCCGTTTTCGATTACTATCAGGGGGCGCCTTACGCGGCCGCCGTCAAGGTTCAGCTGTATCTCGTCTTTGTCTTCGTGGTATGTGATGTTCATTTGCGCGGGCAGTACTTTGTTTCTTCTTTTTTCTTTAAGTGACTGGACGAGTTCTTCTGGATCATCGCATTTTCCAGTGTATATTCCGTCAAGATAAATTTCTGTCATGGTGTTCAGCTTTTTTGATTATTTTGTCTGTTCTGTTTCTATTTTGAGGCTTTTCAGGGTGGAGAGGACTTTTGTCACGTCTGCTTCTTTTGGAGGTATTGTTACCTGTGCTCCCAGTGCAAGGAAGTTTCTTAAGCCGATGCTCTGGCCTTCCGGTGTTCTTACTGCACATAGGCGTCCCCATTGTGTTGAGTGTAACTCTCTTGCTTCAAAATGTTCCTGTGTGGATGATAATGGTGATATGACGCTTCGTAGGTGGCTTGTGGTTCTTACGAAGTTTGAGCGCTCGAGGCGCTGGCATACGCCTGTTTTTCCACCCACCCAGTTGCCTGTTGCCATTGCTCTCATGATCTGTTTTGTGAGGACGTCGGAGACTACTACACTCTGGAGTTTCAGTAGTTTTCTGCCTCTTTTCATCATTTTTTGGTAGTTGTACTGGAGGCGCGCAATCAACCCCCAGCGGCCCATGATGATTGACCTGAATAGTATTTCAAGGAGGTCTCCTGACATTTTGAGTCTTTTGTTTGCGTAGTGGTCTATGTCTTCTTCTTTGATTTTGCCTTTGTGGAGTAATATTAGTTTGCGCATGACGATGCCGAGGAATTTTGCTTTTTTTATTGTGTCTTTTGGCTCGTTTCCGAGGTGTGCCAGCAGGTAGTTGTTCAGGAGTTGGGTTGCGCGCTCTTCTCTTTGTTCTTTCTGGCGCACTTTCATTTTTTTGCCTATATAGTCAAGGGCTTCTTCTTTGTTTGCAATTTGGGTGTCGTAGATGTTGATGTATACGTCTTCGATGTCTTCTTCTTTTGTTCCTATTGCTTCTATGACTTCTTTGTCTGTTTCAAGGCCGAGTGCTTTCATTAGTACGATTATCGGTATTGGCGTTTTTACGAGGTTTGCGAATTTTGCTGTTATGATGCCTTCGGGGCATCTTTCGAATACGTGGCGCTGGACGTAGCCGCTTTTTTCGCAGTTTATTCTTGCTGTTATTTCTTCGCCTTTTTTTTGCAGAATGAGTTTGTTTGGCGCGATTTCTTCTGACAGCACTATTACTCTTTCTGTCCCGTTTACTATGAAGTATCCGCCAAGGTCGTCGGGGTCCTCGCTTGCTTCGATTAGTTCTTCTCTTGTCATTCTTGATAAGGGACACATGATGGATTTTACCATGATTGGTATCTCGCCGATTTCCACGGTTTCGGTTTCATGTTCTCTTTCTTCGAATACCGGGGTCATTTCCACGAAGATAGGGGTTGAATATGTGAGGTTTCTCAGGCGCGCCTCGTGGGGCAGTATCATTCTTACTGAACCGTCTGCTTCGTTTATTTGCGCTCTTTCTATGGATACTTTTCCCAGTTTGATTATGAGTTCTTCTCCTGTAGGGAGCTCGATTGTTATTTTGCTTATTTCGTTTACGGTTTTCTGGAGTCTTCTTTCTATGAAGTCGTTGTATGAATCGATCTGGTGGGCTATCAGGCCGTTGTTTTTTGAGTATTCGTCTATGTAGCTTTTTGCGATGTCCATATACAACACGTTTATTCAGGGATTACTACCCGATAGTATTTTGTTTTTCCTGCTGTGGGGCTGTCTCTTGTTATTTCGATTATGTCGCCGACTTTTGCGCCTGTTATCTCGACAACGGGATCTGTGTCCAGTATTTTTGGGAGATGCTCTGGTTTGATGTTATGTTGTTTTAGAATTTTTTGTGATTCGTCTTTTGTTAGAATTTTGTGCTCTGGTACCAGTTCGTGGGACAGTATGTTTTTTTCGCTCATAGTGTATTTCACCAAGGTTTTTTGGTGGGCCCGACGGGATTTTCACGGACTTTGCCTTTTCGGGTTGTTCGTTTTGAACCCGCGACACCCGGGTATCTTTTCAGATTCCGGTGCATTAACCGTCTGGTTAAAAGCTTCACCCTCGTCGATTAAGAGCCCGGTGCTCTAGCCAGACTGAGCTACGGGCCCACTCTTGTGTTTGTTTGAAAATTGGAACTACTCTATTTGAATGATAATTTTATAAGTGTATCTATGTCTGGATGATTGTTTTGTCTGATGTTGCTAGAATTTTTTGAACTGTTTGACCCACACATGCTTATTACTCCTGATGCCGTTTTTTTGTCAACGGCTGTTGAATGAATTGAGAATATTAATCAATCCTTCTAAATATCCATAAATAACTCTATTTTGATTGAGTTTCCGAATATATTTTTTAGTATGCTTAAGTTTATAAATGTTTTGATTGGTTGGGGGTGGTTTTGGGGTTATGGTTTGAGTTATTGGGTTATTGTGGGTTCTCTTTCTTTGGCGTAGACTACATAACCGGTGTAGTGTGTGCCCTCCTCGTAAGCCTCGATGAGGTGTTCTGTATCGTCGAACATCTCTTCGGCGGCAGAGCGTGATGGTGCACCGGTGATGTTTTTTATTCTTTTAAAGTCCTTTTTTGTCAGTGAGTCATGAACGTCTATGTATGCTTTTGGACCATCCGGATTGTAGCTAATTCCCATATTTTCGATGTCTGTGGGAGTGAATGTTATGTCTGGATTGTATTCTATTGCGCCTATGTATGTCATGGTTTGTCACCTGGATCTATGTTTGGATGTTTTTTTGTGTTGTTACTGTTTTCTGATAAATTGTGTTGTGAATAGTATTAAATATCTTGTGGTGTGGCAAAGAGTGAGTTGGGCGCGGGGTTTGATGGGCCATGATGTTGGGTTGTTTTGAGATTTTAAACATATACAGTTCTATTTCAGCAATCGGTATCTGGATGTGGCTATTAAGCCTATTCCGACAATGCCCAAAGTGATTGCAGCAGGTACAGTTCTTTCCCCAAAAATACTGCCATCCCACATTAAGAAAGCCCCTGTTAATGCCGCTAAAATTCCTAATACAAATAACGCTGGTTTCGTTTTTTCCATTTTTTTCACCTCCTTAAGAGAAAGAGGAAGCTAAACTGCTTTTGAGATTATCTTTATGTCTTCTTTGAATGAGTTTTCTTTGTGAGTTTCTTCTTCTTCTTTATCTTCTTCGTGGTTGCGCCGTGGTTCTTTGTTTTTGTGAAGCCCAAGTTTTTTGTAGATTATTTCGCTGATTGAGGTGAATTTGTTTTTGTCTATCAAAAATATCAGTATTGAGGTTATGAGGATGCTTGAGAATATGCCCCCGACTACGATGTTTGTGAATATCTGGTTTGCCTGTATTACTGCGAGCATGACTGTTGGTGTGAGGCCTTTTGCGCACATGGCTTCGAGGAAGTGCTCGTCTTTTTCTTCGAGGTCGTGGTTTATGAGTCTTCTTACTACGAGGGCTCTTAGTGTGTAGGCAGCCAGAAAGAATACGAGGCCGTAGAGGAGGTATATCCACTGGCTGAAGTCTACGAGGATGCCGAGGTATACGAAGAGGAATGTGCGGATGAGGAAGCTTATGTCTTTGAAGAAGTGTTTTGTCTCGAGTTCGATGAGGCCTACGTCTTCTTTTTGTTCCCTGTAGAGGAGTTTGCTCCAAAGTGTGGCGTTTCCGAGCATTATGGAGAAGAAGAATACGGTTATGACGCCGTTTGCCTGGACGTATTCTGCGAAGGCATAAAGTGTGACGAGGACTGCCATTGTGGCTATGGGGGCGCTTGAGTAGTCGCCTACGTGCTTTAGTGCGAATGCCCATATTATGGCGAAGACGATGCCTATGCCGAAGCTCAGGAACAGGTAGCTTGTGAGGCTTTGGGTTATCTCGCCCATGGTCATTGTGGAGAAGTTGAGTATGGAGAGGATGCCGACGATGACGAGGATGTCGATTATTGCGCTTTCTGTCTGGATTTCTGCTTCTGCTTTGGGGCTGAGTTTGATTGTTTCAAGTATGCTGTTTATTATTGAGCCGTCGAGGACGCAGAATAGTGCACCGAGTGAGAGTGCGAGCAGCCACCTGAAGCCGAGGAGGTAATGTGATACTGTTCCGAGAAGGATGGTTATTAATATGAAGTTGAAGAGTGATGATGCGAGCGCGTATTTCATTGTGGAGAAGATGGCTTTTAGTTTTATGGGGAGTGCGCCGTAGAATACTACGTATATCAGGCTGAAGATTATGAGGAATGTTATCTGTTCTGTGTTTTGTGTGATGTATTCTGTGATGCCAAGGTTTTTTGAGGAGCTGAGATGTGAGAGTATGGCTCCTGCTGAGATTAGTATGAGTACGTCGGGGATTTTGGTTTTTTTGAAGTTGTACTGGGCGAGGAGGCCGAGTATTATTACTGTGCCTACTATGAATAAGCTGGTGGTTGTGTCCATTTTATTCCCTTTTGTCTTTTGTGTTTGTTGTAGGTGTTATTATGGCTGGGGGGGTTATTAAAGTTTTTTGCGGGTTGGAGGTGGAGAAGGGGTGATTGTGAAAGCCCGGGGCGAGATTTGAACACGCGACCTCTGCCTTACCAAGGCAACGCTCTAACCAGCTGAGCCACCCGGGCGCAGACAATATTTAGAACTATTCTATTAAAAATTTATTGTTTTCTGTGGTAGAAAAAGAATTCGTTAAAGTTGTGTCTAATGGGCTGGGGCTTGAACACGCATCCGAGCATTATCGTAGCTTTCAGATGCTTGGAGTGCAGCGATTCTAGCTGAGACATCTTCTGCTACTTCTCTTAGTTCTTCATCGGCCAAGCTTACTGCTGTGATGCTTTCATATATCTGGTCTAGAGACGTAGTATCATCACTTATATGAGTGTAAACTTCTATTCTGTTATCTTTTAATTTCAGATTCATCTCGTTTTGATTGAGTTGTTCTTCCACCCATTCTTTGAAACCGTTTAGTTTCATGTATTCTTTAAGATCAGTAGTTCCTGTTACATACACTCCCTTTAGTGGGTCCTTATCTGAGATTCCTTCGCATTCACGATCTTTTATTGAGTCGTACTTTTCGCCCTCAGCGAACTTATAGCCTGCTAAGATAGCGATATTTGGAATCTGATTAATAGTTATTAAACGTGCAGTTCTTTCTTTGTCTTCAAATTTAACGACACCATACTTTTTTTCGAGTTCGTCTGAGAAGGTTTTTCTCGTTATCATAGGCTGGTAGTTGTGCAGACAATTTTAAATAACTATTGTTTAGTCATAATAATGAGGTGTTGTTGCGTAAGTAACCCCTGAATTGGGTCTGAATCACCTTGATTCACCC
>CBDUVR010000013.1:0-14303 GCA_965370705.1 uncultured archaeon
ATTATATTATTTTGTCTTCTTTCATCTTTTTAAGCATTTCTACAACAGAGTACGCTGCTCTTGTGATTCCCATGCTTCTTTGATCAACGTCGGTTCCTGATAGGTATAATCCTTTTATAGGCGTTTTCGGACCGGGAAATTTTGCCCCTATAGTTATCGCGGCTTTTTCAGGCACAGTTACTTGTGTA
Organism: uncultured archaeon; assembly: GCA_965370705.1. Lineage (GTDB taxonomy): Archaea > EX4484-52 > EX4484-52 > EX4484-52 > B79-G9 > B79-G9. Next base: position 189 of record CBDUVR010000013.1, read on the forward strand.
TGCTGCATTACAATATCATTCTCAATTCCAGGAATTGCTTTTTTTATTGTTTCTAAGAGACGCTCCATGTGCCTTTCTGATGGTTCACCATCAGGTATTTTAGAGCTAAAACCGATAAGTTGCATTCCTTTGGGTGCAAGCTGCGGATCATAGTTTGATATGGGCATGGCCCAATACGGTGTCTTTTCATTGAACCATATTTCAGAGCCAGTATAGTTGAATTCTTTCCTCTTTTTATTCAGTCCGAGCCACAAAATCATGGCATGAGATTGTTTCAAACTCAGAAGCGAATCATTAAAATCTTTTGGAAGCTTGTTTTCCAAAATTTTGGGAAGGTTCTTTACATAACCTGAAAAAACGATAACGTCTGAGTGATATACGGCACTTTTTGTTTTGACCGAAAATCTTTTTCCTTCCCTTTTTATTTTGAGAACGGCTTCGCCAGTCTTTATTGTTGCGCGTTTTTCCGGAAGAGAGATAAGGATAGCATTTGTTATACTTTTAATACCCCCAATTGGATACCCCTGATGCGATTCATGCCTGTTTCTGATAACTCCAACAATGCCTGAAATCTTCTCTTTTATTCCGGAAGATAGCTCATTTGTTGCGCCGCCACCGGAAAGAACTCTCCAGACAGGAGTCTCTTTCATAGACCTTCCGGAAAGAAAATAACATAGGGTGTCAATGAATCTCTGTGCCTTATCTGACAGTTTGTAATCTTTGATGACTTCATAAACGCTTTTGTCCAGTTTTTTTTTGCCAATTGTGTGGCTTTTTGCTGCATCAATGAAAGCACGTGCCATAAGAATCCTATCTCTTCTTGTAAAAGCACTGAATCTTGCGAGCGATTGGAGAGTGTATGGGAATTTCAGCAATTTTCCTTCATCTCTCACATAATAGTTTCCATGAGGCATAAATTTTGGAATAACATCAAAGTATTGGTTCATAAGGTCAACCAAAGGACCCTTTTTGAGCCATGTGATTGCATGAGGACCGGTGTCTACCTGAAAGCCGTCAACATTGTATGATCTGCAGTTGCCTCCGATGACATTTGCTTTTTCCAAAACAAGAACTTTTTTCCTTTCTTTAGCGAGAGCAAGTGCTGAAAGAAGCCCTCCAATTCCGGCACCTACAATCACGACATCATATTTTTTCGGATAAATTTAAAACCCCCAGAAACTTTCTGTAATGTAATGTTATCAAGAGAATTTAATAAATCTTTTCATGCGTGCTGCGGGTCATTCTTTTATAAATTCCATAACACTTCTTATGCATGCATCCATATTAAGGTATTCGAACTGTGAGAACCTGCCTACAAGTTCTATTCCGTGATTTTTAAGATACTCTTTAACAATCCCTGTATTTTTTGAATAGTTCAGATCGTAAATGATATACGCATACTTTGAGCGCTTGACTTTAGAAAAGCAGACTTTGTTTTTGTCAATAATCCCCATCTTCTCAAGATCAGAAATTACTTCATTAGTTATATCTTTATCCTTTCTTTTCCACATGTCATCATTGAAGTTGCATGTAATCTCGGCAAGAATACTGCTCTTTTGGGGCGGCGCGACCTCCTTGCTATAATTCGATGGAAAGCTTACCCTGTTAAAAATGCCGTCTGTCCTGGAAGGCACATAAAGCCATGAGATGTCGTTTATCTTTTCAATGTCAACACCGAGCATAACAGTGACCACGGAGTTAAATTTAAGCGAACTGGCAGCGTTTCTAACTTCATCCGGTACATTCTCAATCATATTTACGATCTCAGGTAAAGGTAATGTCGAAATAAGCCTGTTTCCTCTTTCTTCTTTTGTTCCGTCACTTACAACGAATCCGCTTTCATCTTTTCTTATAGACTTAACATCAAAGTTCAGCATTATTCTGTCTTTGACTGGTTCTTCGAATGCTTCAATCATTGCCTGTATGCCGCCCTTTTTAGGATAATAAAAATGCAGCTGGTGTTTGTATCCTTCGGTTTTTATACCTACTGCAGATTTGATAATGTCTTTAACAGGGGGTTTTGGTACCCTCCCTGCAATCCATTCAGTACTCATGTCTTCTGTCTTAAAATTCCAGATTTTCTCATTATACGGGACCATATATTTTTCAGCTATGCCTTTCCCGAAAGTCTGGTAGATCCATTCCTTAAAGTTACATGCATCCTTTTTCTTCGCATCGCCAAGTGTTTTTACAAAATAATACAAACACTCATAATTGTCCTTTTTCGGTAAGTCTGACAGCCCGTTCTCAAAAGGATATTTTACGTATTTCTTTTTGAAAAAAATTTTTGTGTTTCTCCTATTCTGGACAATATTGTTCCCCAGTTTATCAACCATGAACTTCATAACTTCTTTGTCTCTTGAAAAAATAATGTGGGAGCCGCCCCAGTCAAAAGTGAATCCATGATCACTAATGGACCTACAAAGACCGCCGCATTCTGAATTTTTTTCAAGAATAGTGAAATCTTCTTTTATGAGATTTGCGAGTACAAGTCCGCTAAGCCCGCTGCCAAGAATTAATGTCTTCATATTTCTCACATATATTTTTCAACTTCATTATCAGCAGTATAAAGAAGTCTTTTCATAAGAAAAGGCTTCAATAATCTATACTTTATCCCAAACTCAAAAAATTTCAATTGCAAAGCACTCTTTTTAATATCCTTAACTAAAGAACTGCAATAAAATTTGTACTTTCTGAACTGCTCAATAGAATAATCATCATTTTTAACAGCATCATAACACACATCAGCAGCAGCCCTGCCGCTAAGAATTGCAGGTTCGATGCCGGCACCTACAAGAGGTATCACAAATCCTGCGGCATCACCACACAAAACAACTCTCTTTTTGCAGTTGTGTGTATTCTTCAGCAGCTTTATAGGTATCATGTGCGCCTTAACATCCCCTGCTTTAAGACCGTGCCTCTTGACCATCTCATCAAACCGCTCCCGCAGTTTCCCGGACCTCGAAACCTTAGTGCCAAGCCCAACATTTATGCACCCGTCTTTTGGTATAACCCATTCATACCCGACAAAATTATGATAAAGGTATCCTACAGCACAGTTCCCAAATCTTTTTTCAATCTCTTTATTGCTCATCTTAATCTCTGATTCGATTGCAAGCGCACAGTTCTCCTCGCTCCACCCGTTATTCAACCCGGTCTTCTTCGCTACAATGCTGTTCACGCCGTCTGCGCCAATAATGATTTTTGATGTGAATGCGCCTTTTTTCGTGGCGACTTTCACTTTCTTTGAATCTGCTAAAACATCAGATACCCTGCAATTGTCAATGAGTTTCGCACCGGATTTAACTGCTTTTCTGGTGATAAGATAGTCAAATTTTTTGCGCTGGAACATAAACGAGGGATAATCCCGCTCAATCATAAGGCTGTTGTCAAAGTAAACTTTGACTTTCTCTGTTCTCCTCTCGACAATATCCTCAACTTCAGTTCCATATATCCCGACGACATCCCTGATGGTCGGGCAAAACATCCCCCCACACGGCTTATCCCGTGGAAGTTTCTCCTTTTCAAGAAGGAGGGTTTTTAGACCGTACTTTGCGCATTTTTCTGCAGCTGCGCTGCCACCCGGTCCTGCCCCCACGATAATCACATCATAATCATACATAATATTACCCTTCTATCAATTCACGCCAAAATATTTAAAACCCACTCACCCAGACATGAAAATACAATGTAATTGAACCATATATGCGTCACACTGAAAATGATTCCGCCAATAAGCGGCGCCCTGTAAACACAATAATAAATGCCGCCTGTTAAAACATCATAAAGCACAGTAAGCCCCACGCCCCAGAGCACGATGTGTGCCGGGCTTAAGTTGGCAGTGCCTGCAATCACAGCAACAACAGCGATGCCTAGCAGAGCAACCGGCAGGTAGCGCGCCTCTTCATGAGTGTACACAATACTGATCGGGTAGGCAAGGAGCCCGACAAGGGCACCCATGAGTGGCCCGAAAAGCACAGCGCAGAGCACGGTACCAAACACTGCAAGGTCAATGCCAAGCTGGAGTCTCAGATGCTTTTGATACATCCTCGAGATAACTGCTGCTGCTGTAAATCCTGCCGTTACAAGCAATGGCCTGAAAAATATGCCTAAAAGAATCATTGCAGCGGCAATAAGCACCGGGTAAAATACAATATTTTTGTTGAATGTCTGGTTATGTACTATCGGATTGGGTTTAATGTCCTGATGGTTATGTATTTCTGTAAGTTTTTGGGCAGATGAGAAGTATTCTCTGCCGGTTAAATGAATTGCGGAAATGTTTGATGCGCGCGCATTGCGCGGGTTAATCCCCCTCAAAACAACATCAATAAGCCATCCGAACATAGACGCAACCTGCAATATCATTAGCGCCGTGGTCAGGTCGCCCATCAGTTATCATCTTTAGTCAAACAAGGCTGAAGTCATCACTCCACGACAGAAATGATTAAGCGCATAATTTTTAATATCTAATGAATCTCCAAAAAAAGCGCAGCAATTATCATAATCTACAAATTCTCATGCGTTATCGGCATAAACTTGATTCCGTACTGAATAATTCCTTCTTTCCCGTCTTCATAAATCTTCCTGAAACTGGCTTCCACGCGCAGCCCTATCTTAAGGTTCTTTGGATCGCAGTCAACTATCTGGCCAAGCACATCAGGCCCATTGTTGTCAAGCTTAACAATTGCAATATTATAGGGAACATCCTTTTCAAATCCTGCAGGCGGGGCATATATCCGGGTGTAAGTGAAGATTGTGCCATAATTACTGAACCTCTTTTCAATAATTTTCCCTGTCCTTCTGCATTTCGGGCACAGTTCCCGTGGAGGATAAAAATCAGTATTGCACTTTTCACAATGCGTCCCGATAAGTTTATACTTGTTTTTGAATCGCCTCCAAAGCATAGGAACAGATGTTCTGTGCATACCTAAAACCTCCCGAATATATTAACTACACATGTAGCGCCGCTTCCGCCGATATTATGCGTCATCCCTGTTTTGGCGCCGTCCACCTGCCTTTTGCCGGCATCGCCGCGAAGCTGCGCAACTATTTCAGCTGCCTGCTTAATGCCGGTAGCCCCGACAGGATGCCCGCATGCCTTAAGCCCCCCGGACGTATTTATAGGTATTTTGGACCCGATCTGTGTATTCCCATCCTCAATAAACTTGCCGCCAGCACCCTTCTTACAGAACCCGAGATCCTCAGTAGCCATCACCTCAGCTATGGTAAAGCAGTCATGGACCTCGCATACGTCTATTTCCTTTGAGCTGACGCCTGCCATCCTGTAAGCTGCCTTTGAAGCATCCACAGTTGCCTTAAGTCGGGTCAGAGACGCCCTGTCATGCAAAGCAAGAGTATCAGATGCCTGCCCGCTTCCTGCGACATAAACTGGCGTGTCACAGTATTTCTTTGCAAGGTCTTCCCTGCACAAGATAATTGCTGCTGCCCCGTCAGTGAGTGGCGAGCAGTCAAGAAGAGTCAAAGGATCAGCAATCATTGTCGAATTAAGGACCTTGTCAACAGTTATCTCAAACGGGTACTGCGCAACATCCCTGTTCATGGTTGCATTATGATGGTTCTTGACAGCAGCAGCAGCCAGCTGCTCATGTGTTGTCCCGAAATCATGCATGTGCCTTCGCGCCATCAACGCATAAAGCCCGGGGAATGTCAGGCCGTGAAAACCTTCCCACTCCTCGTCAGCTGCGCCCATGAGACCTACTGTAGCGAACTCTGTGGAGATGTCGGTCATCTTTTCTGCGCCGCCGACAAATACAATATCATGCATCCCGGACATGATTGAAAACATGCCCTGCCTTAATGCCAGGCTCCCGGAAGCGCATGCTCCTTCAACGCGCGTGGACGGGATACTTAACCCTGCCTGGTCAGCAACAAGGGCCCCAAGATGCTCCTGCCCGCAGAACCTGCCGGCACTCATGTTCCCGATAAACATAGCATCAAGATCACCGGACCCGATATTCGCATCATTGATTGCCTTCATCCCTGCTTCAAGAGCAATATCCCTAAGCGACTTGTTCCACAATTCACCGAATTTCGTCAGTCCAAGACCAATAGCAGCAACGCGCATAATTATACCTCACACAGATATTTTACCCCTGAATTTTGCATAAGTAGGATAATCAATGTAAATTTTGCTGTCAATATACATCTTGGTTGTCTTTGCAAGAGCTCTCCTCTTGTCAACAAGATCACTAACAGTCAAAGCAAAAGAATCTGAGCCTGCACCTGAGCCGTAAGATGTTACGAATATTCTCTCGCCTGCTTTTGCAACATCAAGAACAGCAGACAGCCCCAGAAGAGAACAGCCGGAATAAGTGTTCCCGACTTTCTGGACAACAAAACCGCTTGTCATTTTCTCTGTCGGTATATTGAACTTTTTTGCCATACTCAAAGGAAATTTCCCGTTAGGCATGTGAAAAACCACATGGTCAAAATCATCAATTTTGGCACCCATCTTTTCAAGAAGCCCTGTTGTTGCACTTGCAACATGCCTGAAGTAAGCAGGCTCTCCTGTGAATCTGCCACCATGCGACGGGTATTTCGCATAGTTCCTTCTCCAGAAATCCGGTGTGTCTGAGGAGAATGAGTATGTCTCATCTATTTTTGCTATCATTTCATTATTCTTGCTCCCGACAATAAATGCAGCTCCTCCGGCAGCAGCAGAATATTCTAAAGCATTTCCCGGCGCTCCCTGCGCAGTATCCGCGCCAATCGCAAGCCCGTATTTTATCATGCCTGATGATACAAGTCCCATAGTTATCTGGATGCCCGCTGATCCTGCCTTGCATGCGAATTCAAGGTCTGCTGCTGTGTAATCGTTTGATGCGCCAATGGCTTCCCCGACAATAGTAGACGTCGGCTTGACAGCATATGGATGCGATTCAGAGCCGACGTAGATTGCGCCGATGTCTTTTGGATTGATTTTTGCTCTTCTTAGGGCGTTTAGCGCGGCATGCACAGAAATCGTTGCAGTGTCTTCATCATAATTCGGGACTGATTTTTCATCTATCTTGAGACCGTTTTTAATGGCATTGCCGTCTTTGCCCCATACATCTGCGATAGTCTCTACTTTTATCCTGAAGCGCGGGATATAGGCGCCATAGCCAACAATGCCGACATTCATCACATTTCACCCAAAACATCTGAAGAATCTCTATTTAGACTAAAATTGAAGATACTAATTATTGATAGAATAGATTTAAATTCATAAATGAAGAATCTGGAAAATATCAACAATTGACGAATATCAGTAAGACTTCTCAAGCATATCCTCTGCCTCTGCATAGCGCCCGTTATTATACAGGAACTGCGCATAATTCCTGTAGATCTCCTTGTTTTCAGGATCAAGTGAAATCGCATTTCTGTAGTTCGCCTCAGCATCTTCTTTAAGCCCGAGTTCTGCAAGAACGTTTGCATAATTCAATACAACGCCCGTATTGTTTGGATTAAGTGTAAACGCTATTTCAAACTGCTCTCTTGATTCATTGAGCATGCCAAGTTTCTGAAAAAGGACACCGAGATTATTTCTTGGCGGAACATAGTCACTGTCAATTTCTATGGCTGCCCTGTACTGATCCATAGCTTCATATGTCCTGTTCATCTTCTCAAGAGCGAGACCATAGCCATATCTGGTTTTCTTGTTATCCGGCTCAAGCTCAACAGCCCATGAATAATATTTCAGGGATTCACTGTAGTTTCCTGTAATAAAATACAGCTCCGCGAGCGCCGCAACAACTCTTACATCATCATTTTTGATGCCCAGTGCCTTCTTAAGGCAGTCAATGCTGTTATTATGGTCATTCACTGCAATGTACTGGTTGCAAAGTGTGATTTGGCTGTTAAATTCTTCTGCGCGGTCAAAAGACGGGGTATCTATTGTGATGTTGCCTGGCGTAAAGTCAAGAACCATTCCTTTAGGACTATTTGAGTCAATATAGCCAAAAATAAGCCCGCCTGCTATCACCGCAAGAACAATAAGTGCACTGGCAAAATAGCTGCGCTCAATTCCCAAGATTCTGAATTTATCTGATTCTCGCTCTGCTTTTTTCAAAGATTTTGTATCCGCACAATCTTTCTTTGGGTTGCGCTGATTTTTCTTTTTCTTAGCATCTGCCTTTTTCACAAGACCACTGATAATAATTAGAATACTATAATTAAAATGTTATGCATTCACTTCATGCCAAAAAAATAAATATCTTACGCCCAAATTAATACACCATGGATATTGGCAGAAATGACCCGTGCCCCTGCGGCTCCGGCAAAAAATACAAGAAATGCTGTATGGACAAAGCAACAGAATCAGAAACCAGCCGGACCGAGGATATGGAAAGAACCGAGAACTTTTTGAGAAAGGAATTGCAGGAATTCATGATGCGCGAAGAATTCCGCGATGATATCAGCAATGCATGGATGCTCTTCTGGAACGAAGATGACATATCCTCCATAGAGGACACAGATGCATATCGTTATACCATGTTCGCAGAATGGTTCATTCATGATTACAAGCTAAGAGAACATAATATTCCTATCGTAGAATTATTCTCTAGAAGAAAAGAAAAAAAGTTATCTTCTAATGAACTTTCAATGCTTAAAGAGTGGTCAGCAGCTTTTTACAGTGCATTTGAGGTTCAGGAAGCTGTTCCCGGTAAAGGCTGCAACATAAAAGACATATTTTCAGGAGATGAGTTTTTTGTAAATGATGTCTCATCATCATACTCATTTGTACGGTATGATATTGTTTTTCTGCACCTGTTAAAAATGAATGGAAAATACTATACTTCCGGTGCAGGCAGTTGTGTACCATCTTCTGCAAAAAAGGATGTTATCTCATACCTTGACAGGAAACTTCAGGGGCATCTGGCAAACAGTAACGATGCTTTGACCATGGGCCAGTTCGTACGAAAATACCCGCACTACCTGAACCACTTTGTTTTGGATTACAAATCAGAAGAATCCGGGCTTATTACCCCGGAAGGTCATGTTCTTTGCTTTTCTGAGTGCTGTTTTAGTGTAAATTCCTTTACTGCAATGGAACTGTTTTTTAAGCATAATTCAGATAAATTCAAGTTCATGGGCTTTGACAAAGAGAGAAAAGGCGGACTTAGGTTTGATTATCTTGTGCCTTATGATAAAGAAACCATAAAAGGCAGGGGCACGGACGGTGATAAAGTGTATCTGACGCTCTGGGCGGATGAGGATGGTAAAGAACATTTATGCCTTGCAAACCTTACACTGACAAAAAAAATGCTTTCTGTTCAATGCATGTCAAAGGAGCGCCTAGAATCTCTAAAAGAAATTCTTTCCCCGCTCGAAGATGATGAAATCATTGAAAATATGGGCGTTAAATACGAAAATGCATCTAATGCATTAAAATCAAAGAAAGAAGACATAGGGGATGACCCTGAAGAAGATATTCCCGAAGATCTTAAGAATGAAATATCAAAAGAGTTCCTGGAGAGATACACGCAGAACTGGCTTGACATGCAGATACCGGCGCTCAACAACATGACTCCAAGACAGGCAGCAAAGACAGAAGACGGTAAAAGGCAGCTAAAAGAAATGCTAAAGGACATGGAAAATCTCTATGAGCACCACAAGAAGCAGGGCAGGCCATACATGAATGTACCCCTAATCAAAAAGATTTTGGGCATAGATTAATTCTTTCGCCTAATGATTTCAGTTTTCCTAAGCCCTTTCCATTTAACGGCGCATCCAAAATGCGCAAGTACCGGCTCAACTATATCAACACCGATTTCAGCAAATCTCTTTTTCAGGTATTCCCTGTCCCTTTTTTCAGAATGCGCCTTTTCAATGATTGACTTCAGGTCATCCAGCTTTTTCAGGCTGAAAAGCCCTGCTCCTCTTATATATGTCCCTTTAATCATCCCAAGAATTTTATCCCTGCACTTCTCAAACTCATCATCTGTAAAGCACCTGAGTTTCTCTTTAAGCAAAGCATCAGAAATAAAACCAGAAGTTTCCAGTTCTTTTTCCATATCAGATGCAATCTTCTCCTTTTCACATTCAATCTCACTAATTCTTTCATCAAAGTCACTGAATTTTTCTTCAAGAACTCTTAGAACAGGGCCGTAGGGAATGTCTTTCCCTTTAAAATAGACAAGAGGATATCCTATACTTTCAATTTCCTTTTTGATGCTGTCTTCATAGGTACTGCTTGCAATAATTATCATTGGAATGTTTAGTTTTTTTACGCACTTCAATTTCTCAATTTTCTTCTTCTGGTAGTGTTCTGTGAAATACCCCATAATTTCAACATAGACCCAGGACTTGGAACGTGAATATGCAAAATCAGGAACATATACAAAACTTTTTGTAATTATCAGTTCCGGCTCTCTTTCTATTTTCCATGAGTGTTTATTCGCACTGAAGAAATTATATAGCTTTTCTTCTGGTGCGCTGTCAAATTCATGACCTGTTTCTTCTTTTCTTTCACTCACGATGCCGGTATTCTTGATATCCTCCGCACTCATAAAAAGCACAAATTTCCTGTTTTTAATGAAGACGTTTGAACTGAAAGAGTAATCTTTGCCACTCAGAATCCTGAATATGCTGAGCGCTGCTGTGCTTATATTGTAGCCGTACTTTTCAGGCTTTCCGAATAATTCCACAGGACCTGATATCTCCAGTGCGTATTTGTTGTTCTCAATCTCACCAGAAATATCGCACAGGACCCCATTATATTTGCATAGAAGATAGATTTTTCTCAATATCTTTCCATCCAGTTTTGGAAGTGTTATGCTAATATTTTCTGAATTCAAAAAAAGCGTTGCAAGCACGCCCTGGTTATACAATACTACAACCTCTTTCGGGTCTTTAATTTTTTTGAGCAGTTTTTCATCATCACAGTCAAGCCACAATGCCGGTTCTATGTCTGTTTTCAATCCTAGCTTGTTCCTGAATTCCTGCATCGCTTTTTTCTTATCAGGTGCAAAGCCCCTGTACTTTTTGTTAACATATTCAAAAAGTGCCTGTCTCAATGTATCTGCACTGGATATGTTCATCTTACTCAATAGCTCCTGTTCTCCGGATGAAAAAATTTCTTTAAAATCCGGTGATTTGAAACAGTAAGAGTGGCCCATAATCGACTGGATACCCCGCCCAACTTTCATGTCACCCATAATCTCTATTATTATGCTATCATTGAAATCCACCATTTTTTTGCCGCTCATGCTTTTGTAGTACTCTATTATCTTCTGCAGTTTCCGGCCAGTTTCATTATCATCCTTCAAAAAAAACGGCACAATGTATTTACCCTTTCCTTTTCTCTGGAACTTAAGCGCAACAATCGGGATTGATACATTCATGCTTCTTCACTCTCTTTATGCTTTAATTTTCGCCTGCTTGCGGCCTTTGTTTCAAGTGTCTTTTCTGTTACAAGCTCATAGAGTATTGCTGTTTCTTTTTTCGGGCGCAGGATGCGCCCAAGCCGCTGTATATACTCGCGCTTGCTGCCGGTACCGCTAATGATAATACCGACAGACGCATCAGGGACATCGATTCCTTCATCCAGCACTTTTCCGCTGACTATTTTTGTGTATGTGCCTTTCCTGAAATTCGAAAGAATCAAACTCCTTTCTTTTTTGCCGGTTTTTGAAGTGATAAGCGGGATAAGATATTTTTTTGTTATCAACTCAACTATTGAGATGTACTCTGAGAATATGATGACCTTGTCTTTTTTGTGTTTTTCAAGCAGTTCAAGCACAATTTTGATCTTTTCACCTGCATTGAGCGCAATCTTTCTTGCCTCATTATGCGCTATCAGCGCATCATACGCAGCCTTGCTCCTCCCGGACATCATCACAATCCTTGAATAGCTTTGCGGTCCTCTGAACCTGATTTTTCTTGAGATAATAAAGTTCCTGAATATTTTCATGTGGTTATCATATTTTTCTTTTTCTTCGTCTGTGAGTTTGACTGTTATTTTTTCCAGTCTGAAAGAGGCAATGTATGAGGAAACATCGTCGTGCTCTTTTCTGAAAATAACAGGACCAATCAGTTCATCAAGATCCTTATGCAGTTCATCAGGCCTCTCAGGTGTTGCAGAAAGCCCCAGCCGGTGTTTTGCTGTCAGCCCCATTGCAATTGTCCTGTATACCTCGCTTGGAAGATGATGGACTTCATCAAAAATAACAAGGTCGAATTTTGTTGAAAGTGTGCTGACATATTTTTGCGCAGATGCATAGGTGATTATAGTAATCGGTTTTATGTCATGCTCCCCTCCACCGAAGATGCCGATGCTCTCCTTCTGGACATTCAGGTTCTCAAGGATTGATGTTTTCCACTGTTTGAGCAGATCTATTGTAGGCACCACTACTAATGTGCTTTCCAACAGATAGTTTATAGCAAGAAGCGCCTGTATTGTCTTGCCTGTTCCTGTCGGGAGAACGATTACCCCGCGCATATTGTTCTTGAGCCACTTGTTGTGGGCCTGCGCCTGGTATTTTCGCGGCGTAATTTTCAGCTCTGTTTTTAAGTCCCGCTTGTTTGTGTCTTTGAACTTAATGAACAGGCTCTTTTTTTTTAGCTTTGATGCCAAAAGCGCTTCTTTTACATAAAAATAGTGCATTGGTAGTATCCTGTATTTGTATTTCAGGTTTGTTTCGTAGGATGGGGATTCGCGCACAAGGAGAGGCGTTTTGTGGTCTTCAAACTGCATGAGGTGCGGTATGTTTAGCGCATCAAGCGCAGTATCTGACTCAACGGCAATGTCATGTCCTTTCCGGAATATTATTACAGTACCCATAGTACTCATTTCGCGTGCAAAAATAAAAATTTATGAAGAATATGAATAAATCCATACAGAAACCATTTGTTTAATTGATAGCATCATTAGTCATCCTGGAGACTAAATTCGACAATAACAGGTAAATGGTCAGACCCAAGATTATGTCCTGTTTGGCGTTCATGAATAATTACATTCTCTGAAACAAGGCAGTGGTCAATAGGAGTATAGAGTAATGGCAGCATCGTTGGCCATGTCGGCTGGACTCCAAATCCTCGGCTGCTATCGCGCAACCCAGAATCATCAAGAAATTCACTGAAAAATGGAGACCATGGAGCTAGATTAATGTCTCCGACCAGAACGACATTGCCTTCCAGAGAATGAACTAGCTGAGCCATATTTTGAAGTTGTTGATTCCTGTCCATAAAATATATATCATTGACTGGAGGTAAGGGATGAGTTGTGATGATTGTTACTTGTTCTTCATTGTTTTTGACCACAGCTATTATGCTTGGCACATTCGAATTACTAAGGACCGTAACGACCTCTGGTTTTATAGGATATTTACTTAGGAAAGCAATACCAAAATTATCTCGGCGCAATCTTTTTTCATGGTACGGATATCGCTCAAGGAGAGTTTCTATACTGTCCCACCACGCAGGATTAAGTTCTAAAAGAGCAACAAAATCAGGGTCAACTTCTTTAATATAGTCTGATACTGCACCATACTCTGAATTCCGGGTATTAACATTGAACATCATCAATTTAAACGATTCCTGCGTGCCAGACTCCGCACTGGATTCAAAGTAAAACGGCAGAATCAAAACTAAGTTCAACAGCGCGAACACACTAACAATCGCACACATCCTATATTTTTTACCGATCCCGAAAAAGATGGCACTAAGTGAAAGGATGAAACAATATTGAACCCTGAAAGCACTAAAATTATCCAGAATCCAGTATAACTTACCTAAGAAGCCCACCAGACTGCCAATTATTGCAAGAAACGAAACTATTGTAATCATTTCCAACAAAATCATCCAGACATACTTTTCCGTTTTTACATTCTTACCATTTGCAGAAATCACCGCTTCAGCATCATCGTTCTCCTGTTTCAGCACATTTTTCATTTTACAGCACTCCCTTCTTCATGGCAACACTAACCCACCTTAATTATCCGGATTCATCTTTATCATTCAGTACGGACTGTTTAATGAATGCCAACCAATGACCTATCAAGAAACTTGATGTTCTGTTATTAGGATGAGTTAACCTTATTACCCTCTCAACTCTTCCAGAACTTCCTTAGCCCTGTCGACGCGCACATTCTTCTCCTTCACAAGAACCTCGACAAC
>CBDUVR010000014.1:0-13910 GCA_965370705.1 uncultured archaeon
GTCGTATCAGCACACAAGGCATCGATTGCACAATAATCCCTCAAAAAAACGTCATACTGGAAACTAATCCTTGATAGCCGCAGGGCTTCCCCCTGCATGCCAGCTCATCCTCGGCCTCATCCTGAGCTGGATAATCCTCTCGGAATTGTCATCAAGAACAATAGCAGCTCCCTTCACTCTTGGAAGCTCGTCATAATAATCAGCAATCCCGTACTTCTGGTATGTCTGCATAGTGCTTGCAAGCGCATTAATATCATCACTTGACGTCAGCCTGTGCGATATCACAAGATCGCACTGCGAAATAGCCTCCTGGTGAAGCTTGTTCGGCATCTGCGTCGCAAGGACAAGAGACACGCCAGGCTCTCTCCCGATCTTCACCCACTGCAAAAGCGGACCGGATGCAGGCGTAACTCCCTCAGCAGGCAGGAATTGGTGCGCCTCGTCAATCAGCATCCATGTGATAGGCATATGCTGCGTCGCTTTCGACCCGCTCATACCTTCAAGCTCCTCCTGCCTCCTCGCCTTCATCCTCTCCTCAAGAATCTTTCGCCCGAGCAATCCCACAACAAGCGCATTTACAGACCATCCACCGCTCGACAGCCCGAACTGGCTCACATCAATAATAGCAATCCTGCCCGGCTTGATAATATCAAAAATAGAAGTCCCCTTCGGGTTAAAAATCCCCCAGCTCTGGGCAACAATGAACCTGTTCATGAGCGCCTCCTTCGCCACATGGTCCGCATTCTGCTTCCCGATCTTTTCAATAATATCCTCAAGGGAAAAGTCATCCCGCTCATCATTCATAGCTTTGATGACTCTCGATAGCAAAAGTCCCATCTCAGTATCAAGATCAATATTGAATGTAAGCGCCCACGAGCCGACATCAAGCTCGCTCGGCTTAAAGCTGTACGTCCCGTCAAAAGGGAGCTTATTCTCATTAAAAAGCGGCACCAGCCCTTCAGGAATCAGGGTATCAACAGGAAACCCCTTGGGCTTCAGGCGCCACGCGGCAAGAAGCTGAAAATCGCGCTCATTAGGTTCTTTCATAGACCAGTAGATGCCCATCGTATCAACAATCAAAGCAGCCATATTATTCCTTATCTCATCTGGCTGGCGCGCAATCTCCTCAGCAATAGCGCCCATGGAATATGACTTTCCCTGCCCCCTCTTCCCGAAAAGCCCGATAATATGCGGTGTCGCAAGGTCAATGCGCACAGAAGTCGTCAGATGCTGCTCACCCTTCCTCCCGACATAATGCTTTCCGATAACCCCCGTCCCCCTGATGCCATATTTCTCAAGGTCAGCCGGACTTCTCCCGATGATAATCTCATGCATAAGCATATTTATGGAATTCGTAAGATATATATGTTTACTGCATAAATAAACTAAATTATGAGACTTGAATCAATCCTGAAAGACAAAGACGTGATGGACAACCTCTCATCCTTGCTTGAAAAACACACAGTAGGCACAGAAGTTGAATTCGACAATACAGAAATACAGATAAAAGACCACAAAGCCATCCTGAACGGCAAACTGAACATAAAAATTTTAAAGGTGCAATAAAATGGTAAAAGCAAAAATAACATTAGACGACAAGCACATCTGCAGCGCACACTTAAAAGACAGCGCACTCCACCTGTCAGTAACCAACTTCCCGAAACTTCTCACGTCGCCGAGATTTGTCAAGTTTGCGCTCTCACTGAAAGCCGCAGGCACAAGCAGCGAAAGTGCACCGGCAGGAAAGCCCCTCGACATAAAATTCGACACCAACTTCATCAAAAGCATATTCAGGTAACCGTCTTCTTCAAAGGACCATGGCTGTCAGCACAAAAAGAATTATCAGGACGAGAATAAACTTCGCAAACTGCGCTGCTGACCCTTCAAGGAACTTGAAAGTAATATACCCTATAAAAGCAAAAACAGAAAGCACAATAAAAATCTCGATAGGGCTTGCAGTATGGACGCCTTCTTTAAATATAAAGAATGCCTTAACCAGCGAAGTAATAACAATCCTGCTCGTGTTCACCACACTCTGGATAACAGCAACAATCGCCACCCTGAACACATCAATAATCTCGCGGATCATAATTTGTTTAACGTCAAGCTCGCTTATATAGTTAACGCAACCAACAAACAGATAATTAACCAAAAACCAACAGGCTCTGACACTTTCCTATATTAAAAAAAAGCAAAGATACCCGCCCACACCAATCATGGTGCCCCACATCAGGAAATTATACCATATAATTTTCGACCCGTCAAGCGGCGGGAACGGCAGCAGGTTAAAGACTGCAAGAAAACTATTAATCCAGACAATCATACTAAAAAACTCATTCTGGCCTGCAAGCGGCAGGAACAAAAGAGCAACCAGTATATTCATCAGAGGCCCCGCAGCAGATATAAGCGCATTCTGCCTTGCCGTAAGACTAATCTGCCGGATGCCGGTCCCGCTACGAACAACAGGATATATAACAACTGCTCCCGGTGCAATAATCGCAAACTTCAGAAACACAGTCATAAAAAGCGCGATAACAAGCCCGCTTTTCCACATCTGGTACTGGGCAAAACAGCCGTACTTGACAGCCACAAACTTATGCGCAAGCTCATGCGGGATAAACGAGAGCGCAACAACAAGGCTCATAATAAGGAATAATGATATTGAAAACCCGCTGCTATACGCGAAAATAAAACCGATAGCCAAAGTCGAATACACAATATCCTTTATCTCTTTTTGTGAAAACGAAATATTCATAACACCTAACCTCTGATTTCCTTCCAGCAGACTTTCTTATCCTCAACCAGTCTTTTTATACTTTTCTGTCTGGGCGAAAGCACAGAATTATTAAGCTTAATCTCGCAAAACGTGATTTTATCATCCTCAAACACTATCCCGTCTATTGGATTCCCAATAAACCTGAACTTCTTCGGGTCAAACGGGAAATCCTTTGAAAACGGAACCAGCTGCTCAAATATCTGGCCGTATGTAGTTGACTGGCTCTGCTTTCTGGACAACGCATCTCTTAGTTTTCCACGAATCTGTACAATATACATAAAAAGGACTGCAACAACTACAATCAAAACAAATATTATCAATATTTCCTTCATCTTTGCATCCTCGACAATATTAGCCACACATCATTTTCGCATGTAGTGACATACCTTTCCGGCTGGAGTTTCAATGACTTCGAAAGCTGCGCAATCATATTCTTTGCATCCTCAAAATCCGCTTCAACCTTCACTTTCACAACAATTTTCCCATTCAAAAGAAGCGCGTCAACACACTCCTCAACAACCCCGAACACAGAAAAAACACTCATATCAGGCGCGACAACTATCACATTAAACTTCCCGCGAATCCCCTTAATATCCTTCGGCTCATCAACAACAGTCGCATCAACCTTCATATCCCTAAGATAATCAAGCTCACTAAAATCCAAGCCAAAACACAAGGCATCATTCGATGCCTTAAACATGCCTGTTTTCTCTTGGATATCCCTTAAACCCATAACAAATATTATAAAGCACATAATATATATTTGTTCTTAATACAACCAAGGCAGATGATACTTCCAAAAACCGCTGTATTCAAAACAGTATAGCAACTCCACCATTTACGACAAAGCCACATACACAACACATTACAGCTTCAGCTATACTTACCAGTAAACATCCTCAGAAATGTACACAATTTCAAAAGAAAAAATTATCCTATTTCTTTAAAGCAACATTCTGAGCCTGCTTTCCTCGCTCAGTCTCAACAGGTTCAAAAGATACAAGGTCGTTTTCATCAATAAATGTTCCGTCCGGAAGAGCAGAGTGATGCACAAAATAATCCTGTCCATCATCACCTTCGACAAATCCGAATCCTTTCTTTCTGTTAAACCACTTAACTTTTCCATCCATTTTATCTTACTCCTAATTTTCTGCCCAGAATTTTCTGGACCGCAGACTAAAATATTGCACACTTCTTTTTAAAGCTTTGGATGACACCACAGTTCAGGGTGTTGTTGCGTAAATCGTGACAAAAAGGCTTGCTGATGTCGTTTAGCGACATTTAGCAGATTTATTAAAAACAGCAACAGTCTATACAATCTTCACAGGTTATGCAACATCACCACAATTTAGCCATAAAAACTACTTCTCGAAATTCAACTCAACAATGTCGCAATCCTTAAGAACATGGTTCGGCCCCACTTTCTGCCCGTCGAACTTAGAAGATGGTCCCCATATTCGTGCAAACTTAAAATTCTTCCCCATAGCTTTATGAATTTTTTCAGAGAGCCTCACTACAGAATAAGTTCCTCTCACTATCATCGGCTCCTTCATATCCGGCTCTTTTCCCGGGTGCTTTAGATAGATGCGCACAAATTTAAGAGAACTAAACATCTTTCTGCGCACCTCATCCAGATTCATGTTCTTCTCTGCAGATATAAAGACACATTCCTCCTTAATTCTTCTTCCAAGTTCCTTGACATCGCCCTTATATATATCAGTCTTATTTATCACAACAAACATCGGGACATATATCCTGTTTCGTGCAATGCTATCTATCAACCGTTCAGGTGTTATATTCTCCCTTAGCGTAATCTCCACATTATGTATCGAAAACTCATTCAAAATCGACCTGATAAAACCACTATTCATTCTGGTCTGCCGCACCGCACTGTTAATAACTATTCCGCCGCGGTCCTTCTTTACAATATCAACATCCGGCCGGGGCTCATTCATCCTAAACCCTCCCTTTGCAAGATCTCCTTTAATATTTACAATACAACCGGTATTTGAAGCATCAGCAACAATCAATATCATGTCCGCGCTTCTTGCAACGGAGAGAATTTCCCTGCCTCTCCCCTTGCCACTTGAAGCATCTTTGACTATCCCAGGGATATCGAGTATCTGTATTCTTGCGCCATTATACTCCATTACCCCGGGTATCACCTCAAGTGTCGTAAAATCATAATACCCAATCTTCGACTTGGCATTAGTAAGGCGGTTCAATATAGTTGACTTGCCAACAGACGGGTACCCGACAAGGATGACAGTGGCATGCCCGGTCTTCCTGACAGAATATCCATGAGCAGACACTCCGGACTTTTTGGAAACCGTTTTTTCCTTCTCCTCTCTCAGCTTCGCCAGCTTAGCCTTAAGTTTGCCTATATGATGCTCAGTACCTTTATTTCTAGGCGTCTTATCCAGTTCCTCCTCAATTTCTTTTATTTGCTCGTCTGCCGAAGCCATAACATCTCACATACCTGAAGAATAAGATTTGAATATTTTTAAAGTGTTCTTGGTTTTTCTATAATGTTTCATCTTTTGCCATAATTCTGGCCATCATCGTCAGGAACAACAGAAGTAGCAACCACTGCCACAATAATTACAACAACAATAATAACCACAATTATAAGGACAGGACTTCCGCCGCCGCCACTTCCACTACATTCCTCATCATCCTCGCAATCCTCGCAATCACAGCCCTCGTCGTCGTCACAAAAATCATCATAATTACAGGTCTCACCATTACTGTCACAATCTTCAGGGCAACTAACATGGTCTTCACTATAATCGCATATTCCATTTCCACACTTTTCTGCTTCACTGGACTCCAATCCCTCAAGTGCCTCATCAATTATATTAGCCTTATTCTGGACACCTGCTAACATCGATTTTGCTTCTACATACTCGCCATTAAGATATTCACTTCTCATCTCGCTTATATCAGCCTGTAAATCTGCCAGATCCTGTTCTATAGAATCAGTTTCAATTGCACCAGCACTTATCAGATCATCCAGGCGACCACGCATAGCTATTCGATTATTCTCGACTTTATCAATATCGTCTCCACAGTCTTCAACTACTGTCAAAGTGAGATCGACTTTTCCAGAAGCATTATCTGCACTTATTTCAACTTCGCCAGAATATGAATCCTCATTCTGAATAGGCTTAATTGCTATAACTATACTTCTCCGGCTGCCGGGAATTATATTCTCCGGTGGTGTAATCTCACCTTCATATTCTTTAAGACCTCCAGTTAGGCTGGCAGTGATGCCTGTAAGGATTCGCCCTCCAGCATTTTCAATTGTGATATATATCTTATGTTCTTTATTTTTCAGGGCTTCAGTCACTATTGTCTTGTTTAATATTGTCATTTCTGCTGTAAGTGATACGTCAAGTGTAACCGGTATTTTCTGAGTTATACCTTTTGATGAGACTGATATGTTTCCGTAATACAACTTGTTCTCCATATCATCTTCCGGTTGGATTATTACTCTAAACGATGTTGAATTGCCGGGTTCAAGAGTTGTTGTAGAATTAACCTTGTTAATTGTGATGTATTTGCTTGACTCCCCAGAACCTTTACTAATAGTAATGCCAGTCATTACATCCGTTCCTGTATTGGTTATTCTAAACGCATCTTCTGTTTCATTCATTGATTCAATTTTCTTGTAAAGTGTAGAAGGATATATTGTAAATTGGATTGTTCTGTCTTTTTTGTTGACTGTAAATGTTTCATTTCCAGAGTATCTAAGGCCATATCCATCAATCGCTTCTACTACTTTAACCACGTATTTGCCTGTACTGGCATTCTCGTCAGTAGGGTATATTAACTTATAGTATTTGTTCTCAGGAATCATATCATCTTCATCAAAGGATGCAAGGAAACCCTCCGGTCCAACACCAAGTTCAATATCGGTCAGGTTCACAGCCGTGTCATTCGAATCAACAACCCCAATTTTTATTATAATACTATCTCCCTGTTCATACACTTTTATGCCGCTGTCTATATCCAGTTCATATGGATTAACATAGAAGTTCTTTATGGTCTTTCTGCCATCCAGTGTTGTGTGGTCTACTGTTGACTCTATAGTGTAATTGCCTGGAAGCATCGGTATTGTGTAGCTTGCGCTTGTGTTCACATGGTCAAGATATATCTTCTGCACGGTCCAGTTTGGAAGGATTATCTCTGTACTCACGCCATTTATTTTACCATACTCGATAGCAATACCAAAAGTTAAATCTATAGTGCTGCCCATTGTCGTCTCTCCATCGACACTGATTTCTGAATTGTAAGGTATTGCTGCATAGGAAATAAACTTCCCACCACGTTTGTAATAGCTATCTGCCTTGAGTTCTATGAAGCCAAATGGAGCATTGGACGGTATTGTGAAATTTGCCATATATTGCCCCTCTATTTTTTGCATTTCCTTTTCCAAGATGAATGGGATTATTCCCTGTGTAACATTGTACACAGTATAGTACATTTCTACATCCCTTGGGTCTTCCAAGAACGCTTCTATCGCCAGTGATTCGCCTACATGTTTCCCGAAATGGATATCATCTTTAAATTTGGATGTTAGGTTAACGTATGCATAGCCATATGAAACCGAGCTGCTGTGAAAGTCCTGGCAAGGTTTGTTGAGGTTGTCGAGACAGTAAAATTGTGTATATATAACAGGCTCGCCTTCACCGATAGCATTGCCACACCACACATGTGTCTCCTCTAACTCGTCTGCATTAAAGTGATATTTTTCAAAATATTCTTGAAGAGGATAGAGGTCTCCTTCCTGTGAGTAATATGTGTATCCGTATGTAATATCATTTGTATTTTCCTGACAGAGGTTATCTTCTTTTATCTGAACGCATACGGTATATTCGTCATCAATAGTTACATAAGTTGGATAAGTTCTTTGCGAGTCAATGATGAGGTAACTGTACACCGACGATGACAGTATTAATGTCACCATCAAAGTTATCACTACAACTGCCAACAACTTCTTCATAAATGTCTTTTTTGTTTTTCTAGTTTATATAATTGTTTTTGTCTTTCTGCCATAATTACAACAAGTTCTTCGAAAAACAAGTTAAGACGCTTAACTATTTTTGCAGAAAATCCGCTCTTTTCCAATGCGCCTATCGTTTTTTGATATTTTGATTTGCTTGAGTCAAGAATTATTATTTTGCCTGTCTTTGTGAGGTAAGAAGGAGCCTGCCTGAGAAATTGGTCTGTTACCCTGCGCCCGCTTTTGCCCCCGTCCCATGCGCAGCCAACAGCATCATCCACTTTATCGTCTTCCCTGGTCGGCAGGTACGGCGGATTGAAAATAATCACATCATACTTGCCGCTTACCTTCAAAAATAAGTCACTCTCTATAATCTCCATATTTCTTATCCTGTTTCGCTGCGCATTGTTTCTGGCGCATTCAACAGCATATGGGTTTATATCCACTGCCACAACGTGCTTTGTTGTCTTTGCCATCTGAATTGCAACAATACCTGTTCCCGTACCGATTTCAAGCACAACATCCGTTTCCTTAAAATCCTGTAATTCCAGCACCGCAAGCAAAAGGAAAGTATCCTCACTAGGCTCATATACGTGCTCACACGTCTCCACCCTCGCGCCACCATATTCTATCTGCATAATGTTTCTTGTATAATAAATGTTTTAATGATATGTAACA
The DNA here is from genome assembly GCA_965370705.1 of uncultured archaeon. Lineage (GTDB taxonomy): Archaea > EX4484-52 > EX4484-52 > EX4484-52 > B79-G9 > B79-G9. The sequence continues at coordinate 8,460 of CBDUVR010000014.1, forward strand.
TGACTTGACTTATCAGAACAGAATGTGTAAGATATATATACACAAACAATCATAAATTTATCAATGGAAGACAAGACTAACAGGAATAATAAGGCAAATAAGACAAAGCAAACTGAAAACAAGCGCAAAACACCTACCGGCATCGGCGACCAGCAGCTTGAGAACAATAAGAGCGCTCAGAAACTTTTTAAGAGCGCAAAAAGATTCGCGAACCTCAACGAGCTGGAACTGGCGCTTGAGAACATAGAGGAAGCGCTTTCTATTGATACTGTTGATGATGATAATTACAACAAGGCAGATGCATACTTTCTTGCGACGCAAATATGCCGCAGGGCAAAAGAATACACAATGGCCTTAAAATTCGTTGAAGAAGGGATCAGGACAGTAAACCCATATCGCCCGGACGGCCCGAAGTTTGTGCTTGCAAAAGGCGTGGCACTGCTACAGATGACAGATACAGAACCCCGTGATTCTAAGAGAAAAAAGCTTCTGGACAAGGCAATAGAATCTTTCAAAATGGCTGCAACTGTTTCTGAAGTGCTGCTTAACCAGAAGGTTGAATACCGGTTTGAGCCGAAAGACATATCTACAATCAAGAGGTATTTGACAGTTGCGATTTTCGATTCTGCCTATGCAAATGATCTCGCAGGAAACAGGAGACAGGCAATAGAGGCTCTTGACAGGCTGTTTGAACTCGACCCGCACTTCTGTGTTCCAAATACGACATTTGAGCTTTATCGCAAAATCCGCGATGAAAAAAGAGTCCTGCACATCGCTAAGTGAGGACTGTCTCATTTGCAAGCGCCATAATGTCAATGCCTGGGAAAGCAACAATTAATGAGAACAGCAGCAAAAGTACAATCACCACAATAGAAACAATGATCATCCCCGCAAATGTCCCAAGAATCATACCAAACCCGAATTTAAATCCCGAGAAAACAGATACTTCGATATGATTCGTAACCTCACTTTTCACGACATCTGTCTTTTCATGTGGTTTTTGAGGCTCTTCACTCCCTTCATTCAATACCTTTTTCCTGATCTCCCGGAATATGAGCCCCTCATCATCTCTTACAGCCATAATTTTTTTTATCCGCGCTTGTATATATACTTATCGAAAGAAACATAAAATAAAGCGCATCAAAATCATGTATGTTCACTGTTGTGCTTGTGGAGCCGGAGTCAGATGGCAACATAGGATTTGTTTCCAGAGTAATGAAGAATTTCAGCATAAAAAACCTGGTTCTGGTCAACCCGAAAGCGCCTCTTGGAGATGAAATAAAAGCATACTCCATGCACGGCTATGATGTGTACAGGCGCTCAAGGAAAGAAAAATCTTTAAACTGCCTGAAGAACTTCGACCTCGTGGTGGGATTTACAGGGAATGTGAGATGCGGCTCTAAAATATTGAGGGACCCAATACCCCTAAAGGAACTTAAAACATACCTGAAACCAAAAAAAATCGCCCTTGTATTCGGGCGCGAAAGCCGCGGGCTTTCAAATGAGGAACTTGCAGAATGCGGCATCATATCAACCATACCCGCCAATCCAAAATACCCGACAATGAATCTCTCCCATGCAGTCTCAGTTGTCCTCTACGAACTCACGCAGGAGAAATATCACGCGCCAAATGACCTTGCATCGCGCGCCACAAAAAACCACCTCATAAACTATCTCAATCATTTAACAGACGCAGAATCATTCAAGGACCCCGGCGCAGTAAAACTCGCATTCATGCGCGCAATCGCAAAATCAAACATGACAGAAAAAGAAGCAAAAGCAATTCTTACCCTGTTTGCGAAATTGGTGAACCATGATTGCGCAAAGCAAAGGCGCTGGTTTAAGCCTAAAACTTAATAAGATTCTGCATTTATAGACTAAATATAGAGGTAATCCCATGGACTACAAAGGACTTTCAGTTGCGCAATTCATCAAAGCATCAAAAAAAGGAGAAATAGACCTGAATGACTTTTACGCAAAACTAAACAGTGAACTGAAAGCGCTCCAGAAAAAATACAATTACTTCGTAACCCTGGCTGAAAACAAGGGCATCAGCCCATCCCCGAACACAAAACTCGCAAGCCTTCCCATATCAGCAAAAGACTGCATATGCACGAAAGGCATACAGTCAACGGCAGGCTCAAAAATACTTGAAGGCTACATCCCCCCTTTTGATGCAACAGTTATCGCGCGCGCAAAAAAAGAAGGCGCAACCATAATCGGCAAAACCGTCCAGGACGAGTTCGGGTTCGGCACATTTTCGACAAACTCAGCATACGGGATCCCGAAAAACCCGCATGGCCAGGACCGCTCATGCGGCGGCTCAAGCGGCGGCGCAGCCGGCCTTACAGCCGCGCTCGGCATGCCCCACATCGCACTCGGCCAGTCAACAGGCGGCTCCATCTCATGCCCCGCATCATTTTGCGGTGTGGTGGGGCTTACCCCCACGTACGGGAGAGTATCCAGATACGGATTAATCGATTATGCAAACTCGCTTGACAAAATCGGCCCTATCGGCAAATGTGTAGACGACGTAGAAACACTGTACGGGATCATCTCAGGATATGACCCCCTTGACCAGACAACAATAAAGGAAAAGAGCATGGGTGGTGAAAAGTTTGAGATGAAAGGTGTGAAGCTGGGTATTCCTAAAGAATATTTTCCTCCTGATATGGATGAATCTGTTAAGAAGGTTGTCCTTGATGCAATTGACAAGATGGAATCCCTTGGCGCAAAAACAGGCGAATGCTCACTGCCGCACACAAAATACTCCATCCCTTCATACTACATAATCGCGATGGCAGAAGCATCAACAAACCTTGCGAAATACTGCGGCATGCGCTACGGCAAAGAAGAGAACCCTGAAAGAAAGCACTTTGACGAATACTTCTCACACATAAGAGGCAAATACCTCGGGGCAGAAGCCAAAAGAAGAATCATACTCGGCACATACACAAGAATGGCCGGCTACCGCGACCAGTATTATATGAAGGCATTGAAGGTCAGGCGGCTTATTATTGAAGATTATAAAAAAGTGTTTAAGAAGTACGATGCGCTCCTTTCGCCAACCATGCCGTTTATTGCGCCGAAGTTCAAAGAGATAGAAAAACTAAGCCCAATAGAATGCTACAGTGCAGACATCCTGACCGGGGCGCCGAATCTTGCAGGCATACCAATGCTATCAGTACCGGCAGGAACCTCAAAAGGGATGCCAGTGGGATTGCATGTTCTTGCTGACCATATGCGCGAAGATACAGTACTCAATGTCGGAAAAGAATTTGAGAAAGTTGCAAATTTCAGGTCATAAGTTTCTAAAATGCGCATTTATCCCCCTTTTCTTTTAACCATTTCTGCTTTTGTTTGTAATCAGGCATTGATTTTTCAACCAGCGCCCAGAATCTTTCAGAATGATTGTGCTCAGTCAAATGAGCCAGTTCATGTATGCATACATATTCCAGGACGTCATCCGGCGCAAAGAGAAGTCTTGTCGATATGTTGATGTTTCCTGCTTTTGAGCAGCTGCCCCAGTTGGATTTGTTGTGCTTGAAGAATATTTTGTTGATTTTCTTGTTGAAATGTTTTTTGTTCAGTTCGTCTATTTTCTTTTTCAGGTCAGGGAGCCTTTTTTCTGCAATGCATCTGCTGAGGAGGGTTGAAATGTGCCTGTTCTGCCTCTCTTCTGAAAGACCGGATGAAACAGAGAATTCGATTGTATTGCCTGTGATTCCTGCTGAACTGCTTTTTTTGTCTTTGAATTCTATCTTTAATAGGTACTCTTTATCACCTACTTTGAGTATGTCGCCGTCTTTGTATTCTTTTGTGGGTTTTGGCCTGTATTTTTTGGGATTTTCCTGTAGTTTTTTTCTTGCCCATGCTTTCATTTTTAGAAGGTGTCTGAATCGCTCTTCCCTGTTTAGGGTTATGGGTATCCTTATGTATATTGCTTTTTTTCCAAGGGACACTGTCGTGTTTTTCCTGCGCTCGTAGAATATTTTTACGACATGTTTTGCGCCGTTCACTTCAAGTGTTTCTGCGTTCATTTTCTGTCACAATGTTGTTATTTTTTTATTAACCATTTAAGGAAAGGAGAGACCATAATACTCCCTCCAGACAATATTTACGAATTTTTCAATGTTGAAAAGAATAATATGATTTTCAATAATTTCTTTAAGCAGATTATTTTTTTTATTCAAAAGGTCTGTAAATTGCTTTTCTGTGAAATAAACTATGTTTATTTCAATATCAAATTCTTTTCCTCTTTTATCATAGTCTTTAGGTTTTTTCTTTCCAACTATGAAAACATCAATATCTGACCTTGTTTTCTGTGTGCCTTTGGCATAGCTTCCAAACATCCCTACAATACGCTCATCATCCCTGAATAGGTGGGCTATTGTCCTGTGTTTCAGATAGAATTGTGTTTTTTTTGTCAACTCTGTTATTGTAAGTATTTCCTTTATTTGCGAGTATTGGTGATTCAAAAAGTAAAATTTCATGTTCCCTTCTCTTCTTGATTTCAGTATTCCCTCGTTTTCAAGCTCTTTTAATGCCAAAGCTATACCTTTCGGGCTTATGTTCACTTTGCCAATTAATTCTCTGCCGTAGATATCTTTTCTGTAATCTTTGGTAAAGAGCTTTAATATATCGAAATATTTGTTATGTAACATATTACATAGTTGTGTAATTTTTTACATATATAACTGTTTCGGTTCATAGCCTAAAATACGTATTTTATGTACGAAAACGTAGCCCAATGACTCCGTTTACACTTAAACTCATGGTTACAGGGTAATTTAGTATCACAGAAAAGATTCTTAGATTATTCTGCGAAAACAAAATCGCAAAGTTAATTAAGTTAAGCGTGCTAATTAGAGTGTATTGGCAAAGTTGGTGAGTTTATGAAAACATTTATGATATCTATTCAGAAGGAAGATAAATTTTTTGTTGCGCGGTGCCCTGAATTACATGTAACCTCCCAGGGAGCTACTCTTGAAGAGGCGCAGAAGAATATTAAAGAGGCTATTGAACTTTATATCGAAAGTTTCGGCACAGAGGACATGCCGCAAGAGATATCTAAGCCTTACTGGACTACGGTCGAAGTTGCTTATGCCTAAATTGCCTGTTATTTCCGGTAAAGAACTTGTCGCTCTGTTAAAGAAGGCAGGATTTGTTGCAGTGCGACAAAAGGGTAGTCATGTATCGCTTCAAAGATTCGATTCAAACACCACCTATAAGACGATTGTTCCTCTGCATCGTGAACTTGCAAAAGGAACACTTCTTGACATACTTCAACAGACAGGTTTAAGCAGGGAGGAACTATTCAAACTGCTTAAATGATGAGGTATAGCCAAGGCACGAATAAATTGAGTACAGTGCCTTGCCATATCCTTAAAATTGCCATGCAATTTTAGGATCCAGCAAACTGAAAGTTTGCCCGGATACATCAAGGCAAAT
>CBDUVR010000015.1:0-12637 GCA_965370705.1 uncultured archaeon
TATGCAGGGCAATTGTCTAAACACAAGGGCGTTCATATTTTAATAAAAGCATTTAAACAGATAGATAATAAGAACATTTGCCTGAATATTGTTGGAAAGGGACCTGATTCGGAGTATTTTCATAAACTGGCTGATAAAGATTTGCGGATTACATTTCATGGATTTGTATCTGACAAAAGATTAAAAGAATTATATAAACTCGCAAACATTGTTATTGTTCCTTCATTATGGTATGATAATTCTCCTGTTGTTATTTACGAAAGTTTTGCAAACAGTAATGTGGTCATTGGAAGTAACATAGGAGGCATCCCGGAATTAATAGAATATGGTAAAAACGGGTTTTTATTTGAAGTTGGAAATATAGATGAACTGAGGGATATATTGATAAATCTTACAAATAACCCTAAGAAACTAAAAGAACTCAGCAAAAATGCTTTTGAATCTAGCAAAAGGTATGGTATGGAAGAACACATAGGGCAACTTAGGAGAATGTACAAACAAGTAATAAGGCGGGCATAAATGCAAAAATATCCTAAAGTTTCTGTAATCGTTCCCGTTTATAATGGTGAAAAAACAATCAGACAGTGTATCGATTCTTTGTTAAAGCAAGATTATCCTAATTATGAAGTTATTATTGCAGACAATAATTCGACAGACAACACGAGCGAGATAATAAAAAATTATAGTGTTCAATTACTGATTGAAAAGAAAAGAGGTTCTTCAGCTGCAAGAAATACGGGTGCAAAAATAGCAAGAGGTAAGATACTTGCATTTACAGATTCAGATTGTATTCTTAGAACTGAATGGTTAAGAAAATTGACTGAACCGATAATAGAGGGAACTGTAGCAACATTGGGTGGAACAATAAGTGCAGGAAAGAGTAAACTAGAGATGATTGAACAGAAAGCATACGAAAATTATTTAGAAACGATAAAAAAAGAAAAATTTGTCAAAACTGTAGATACAAGAAATTTTGCGATAAAAAAGGGAATTTTCCAAAAAATTGGAGGATTTGACGAAAAAGTTAAGGGACCTGAAGACACAGATTTTGGTCTAAGGTTGGTCCATCAGGATTACAAAATTTATTTTGTAAATAATGCGCCGGTAAAGCATTTTCATAAAACTAGCTTCAATAGGATTATTAAAGTCAAGTATTGGCAAAATTATTGGCTATCATATATCTACGATAAGAAAGGCTTGTCAACTGATGAGTTTAGATTAAATTATAAATTAGCTGTTTTCTCTATTCTTTGCTTTGCTTTATGTTTGATATTACTCTTTATCAATATGTATCATTTATTTGCTTTTTGCATGTTAGTATCAATATTTTGCTTATTGTCTTCTAATCAACTCTTAAAAAGCTTAGTAAGAATGGATATACAAGAGATAGTGTATCACTTGCTCTCGGTAATTTCTGTAAGAGTAGGTATTATCAGTTACTTGATTACATCAAAATTAAAGAAATGACAGAATCCAAAAGCTAATCAAAAACAGCGCTATATTCATCAGGAAAAAGGTTAGGGTGGCTTTTTTTATTTGGTGCTTTGCGCTTAAGTAGTTTGCGTAGATGAATAAGTAACCAAGGAACAAACCTGCGCTGTTTATCCATTTGAATATCAGTAGCCCGGGAAGATATTGCGCTGATACTAGCGCTATTATCTGCGCTGAATATAAGTGCAGTGCGAAAAGGCCTGCAATTACTATCAGGGTGTATGCTGATAATGCGCCTGCCAGCGCTATTTTTACATTTTTTTTCTTTGCGGTTAGTTCGCTGACTTTCGGGAACAAGACCTGCGCAAATGCCATCGGTATGAGCATTATCCCGCTGTAAAATATCCATGCAAAGCCGTAGTATCCTATGAGTTTTTGCGCAAAAAACAAACTCAACAACGGTATTATGAGTAGGTTTGAGGAGTTCAGAAGATACATACCCCACATAGGAACACTGTATGTCCCAAATATGCGCCGGATGTCCAATCCTGCTGTGTTTTTCTGCATAAGTTTCCTCTGCAGGATATAGCGGATATTCGGGAGGTTGCCAACTAAATAGCCAAGAGCCCAGCCGAGGATGGCGTAGTAGATGCCGTAATAGTAGCCAAGCGCTACTGTTGCAGTGCCTATGGTTGCAGTTGTCAGGAAACTGGAGAAACTGAAAAGCCTGAAGTTCTGAAAGCCGGCTATTATGGGCTTTGTGATCTCAAACAGGATGAATAATGAGAGTACCAGGCCGGGGAGGATCAGATATGAGAGCGCTTCGTCTTTCAGAAACATATGCGCAAACGCATCCCTGAACACATATATTGCCAGTACCATGGATACAATCGAGAATCCTTTTATCTTCAGAAAGAATCTTATCAGTTTGTTTATCTTGCCGGACTCTTTTTTTGCTGAAAATTCAGCAATATACTTCGTAAGCGTGGGAGCGGCGCCGAAATCGACGAGCGCCGGAATAAACATAAACAACCCTATGATTGTTTTGTAGTTTCCGAATACTTCGGGACCGAATTGGCGCGACAGCACTAGATTTGATATGAACATGAATATTGCGCCAATGAAGCTTGCGCCAAAGACCATGCCGGAATTCAAAATCAATTCCTGCTCACTGAAAAGCGATTTAAGTTTCTGCTTCATAAGTATCTGGAATAGTTGGTAAATATTATAAATGCTTTGAACTCCGCAGAATCTCATCTCACTTCGTTCGAAGCTATTCAATCCCTTCGGGATTGAAGATCATCTCATTAGCATTCGAAGCTATTCAATCCCTTCGGGATTGAAGATAAAAAGATTCGGCGCACAACAAAAGGCATGAAATCTTTGAGTGTCGGGATATTTACGGATGCTGCTCTTGCTGGGGAGTTTGCTAAGAAAGGGACTGCCAGTGATATCAGCCTGTTTAACAGGAAGACAGGAGATTGCATCTACACGTTTCTTGTTCCGCACTCGTATCCTGAAAAGTTTTCAGCTCTTCTCCAGGTGGCGCAGGTAATCGACTGCGCTGTCATCGTCATTGAAGAGATTACAAAAGAGGTTGGCGAGACACTGCTTGTGCTGGATGCGCTGGACATCAAAAACGGGCTTATAGTCATTAAAAATCCTGTAGACGAAGAGCAGCTGGACACTATCTTCAGCCAGACAAAGCTTAAATACAAGAAAACCAGCCAGGAGGAAATCATGGGGGCGCTCGAGAATTTCAGCGCATCGCCGCCCGGCAAGCCAACAAAAATCATTATCGATCACTCGTTCCAGGTAAAAAGCGTGGGGACTGTTGCGCTCGGGTTCCTGATGTCCGGGAGCATCAAGCCCTATGACAAGCTGAAAGCAATGCCTGCACAAAAAGAAGTCATGATAAAATCCATCCAGATGCAGAGCAAGACAGTGGACACTGCAGCTGCTGCCTCCAGAGTCGGGCTGTGCCTGAAGGGGCTTGATGTGGGCGATCTTGAGAGGGGGACTGTATTGACAGACAATGGTGTGAAAAGCGCGAGCAAGTTTGAGATAAAATATACGAAATGCCCTTTTTACAAGAATGAGATAAAGGAAGGTATGAAACTGCATTTGTCTCTTGGGATGCAGTTTCGGGAAGTTACAATAAAAGAGATATCACCCGGGGCAATGACCATCGAATCACAAAAACCATTTGCAATAGATAAAGGTGATAAGATAATCCTTGCAGACAACTCATCACCGGGGCTGAGGCTTGCGGCTATGGGAGATATTCTTTAGATTTTAAGATTACTGAAACTTTGGTCATGAAACGTCCCAGTACTTGTCTTTTTTTACCATGATCTCCCTGATCTCTTCGAGGGTGTTCTTGTCAGAGTCTTTAAGCAAGTTCTGGTTTTCCATGAGAAGCTTATAATCATCCTTTGTAAGAAATGAGTACAATATGTCGCCTTCTTTTATGTTCCTTGTGACAACTGCGCCGTCAATGCTTACTGCGGCCTGCTTCCCTAGTTCTGCTGTTGATACGTTTTTTCCCTTTTCCTGGATTGCATGAATAGTCCCGACTATTTTTCCCCCAGCATTGATCAGGCGGATGCCCTGCTTGATGGAGCCTGACAATATCTCCATCCCGACAATTGCAGGCTTGGACTGCCTGAACACAAACCCTTCCATGAACCTTGCTTTTGCAGGCATGGGAACAGATTCCAGCACGCTTTTCTTTTTCTCTTCTTCAACTTTTTCGACGTATTCCTCGTATTCCTCGATAAGCCTGTAGATTACATCGCTTTTGAATACCGGCACTTTTGACTGTGCTGCAAGGCCGGCTGCATCTTCAAGTATTTTTGTGTTAAACGCAAATATGGCTCTGTATTTTTCATCAACTTCTTCCATTGTGGCAATGTCTTTTTTGTTTACAAGACCTATCTCTGCTCTTTTTATCGCGATGCCTTTTTCCCTAAATAGCTTTACAATCGCCTCAAGACTGCCGAGGGCATCTGCTTTTATGATGACACCTACATTGTCGGTCTTTATTTCAACTTCTTCTATTTCCTTCTGGACCTCGCGCATTAGTTCTTCTGAGTCTGTTTCGCTTCTTGCACTCATCACAGGCACTCCTGCGATGGCGTTTTCAAGTGCGGGGGCAGATATCTTTAACCCGCTTGCTGCAACCACTTCATTCATCTGCTTAAACTGCTTCTCGACTCGTATCTCTTTTAAGGGGTTTGTCTTGAACAATGCCTTGATTTTTGTGCATATTGCACCGTCCGGGTGGCCGATCACAAGCAGGTCACCTTTTTTCATTATCCCGTCATAGAGTATGACGTCAACTGTCATGCCAAGGCCCTTGACTTCCTTTACTTCAAGAATTGTGCCTTTCCCATGACCGCCTGGGTCAATTTCAAGCTTTTTTTCAAGATATTTCTGCGTGAGGCCTGTAAGGATTGTAAGGAGTTCTCCTATCCCCTCGCCGCTTTTAGCGGAAATAGGTATTATGGCAACATTTTTGGTGAAATCTGCCAGGCGGTCAAACCTGTCAGAAGTGATGCCAAGGTTATGAAGTTCGCCAATAAGCTTGTAGAGTTTCATGTCCAGGTCTTCCTGCACATCATTCCTTTGTTTTGAATATGACTCTGCAAAGCAGGTGCTCTTTTGGGTTATCCAGCCGGGGATATTGTCTATCTTGTTTGCGGCAATAACAAAGGGGGTCTTGTATTGCTTTAGAATATCAATGGATTCTTTTGTCTGTGGCCTGATGCCTTCGTTTATGTCGATTATGAGTATTGAGATGTCTGCAAGCATGCCGCCGCGTTTCCGGAGGAGTGAGAATGCTGCGTGGCCTGGTGTGTCAACAAAAAGTAGACCGGGAATCTTTACTTCAATGCCGTATTTTGAGAGAAGGGTGCCGCAGGATTTTACGAGGGTGTCTTTTGGAACCTCGGAGGCACCTATGTGCTGCGTTATGCCGCCTGCCTCGCCCACGGTCACTCTTGAGTGCCTGACAGTGTCAAGCATCGTGGTCTTGCCATGGTCAACATGGGCAAGTACTGAAATTATCGGTTGTCTTATTGGCATTGAGTATCACCACGGGTAATGGATTGTGAATGTAGATTCTATTGAGAATATAGTTTTAAATAATGTTTGGGCTGCTGTGGGGGTAAATGGTTTTGGATGCGCGAAAATAGGTGTTTTTTGGATAAAAAAGATATCCGGTTATTTAGTTGATTCAGGATATGACTTTTTAGCCTGTTGATTCATGGCATTCGTCTTTAGTCGCCTGATTTTGTATTTTGTCGCAAATTGAGGGGTCTTGTTTGTTTACAGCAACAGAATGATAGCACCGGTCTCTAGTATCCTGATTTTGTATTTTATCGCAAATTGAAGAGTCTCCTTTGCTTACAGCAAAATTCTTGTGGCACCAATCAATGATATCCTGATTTTGTATTTTATCACAAACAGATGGGTCTTCTATACTTAAAACGATTGTTCTTTGACACTCTTGCTTGATACTTATGTCTTGCATCCTATTGCAAATAGAAATATCCGTTTCGCTTACAGCGAAATGTTTTTGGCATAAAGATTTAGTCCTGTGATCTTCTATCTTATCACAGATAAATATGTCTTTTTTGCTTTTAGCAATTGCGTCATAGCACACATCTCTTAATTCACTTTCAGGGCATAGCGAAGGGTCTTCTTTTCCTGCAGCAATAAGGTAATAACAGCGATTTTTTTCAAAAGAACCTTGTATCCTATCGCAATATGACAGGTCTTCTTTGCTTACTGCGAAATCTGTGTAGCATTCATCTCTAGTGTAGCAAGGCATCTTACCGTAGCAATCAGATCTAGATTGAGCCTCGTGAATATCACACCCGGAGAGATCACTATTTTCGGGCTCATCTTCTGGAATATTTTCATCAGCACATCCACTAATTACGATTACAAAAACCAAGACATAAAGAAATAAAGAGCATCTTGTTAAGTGATTTTTCATATATGACGTTAGGTTGAACAGGTATATATAATTTGGGGGTTCATTCTGAAGAATTCTATCATGTATCTGATTCATTTATTGCCAAACGCTAATTATTTAGAGTGTTGAGACTGTGAACTTCTGTTATCAATATCATCCATGACGTTTTGTAGTCGTATTCCTGTTTCATACATAGACTACCTCATTGAGAATGTGTTTCCTGATTCTTGATTTTAATGCGCTTTTCATAACAAGATCAATTTTTTTGTCAGTGAGTTCACTTAGGTGGCGCTCTACTGCCAAAAACTCAAGAGAGCTTATTGGTTCTTTGAATTCGATCAGAATGTCCAGATTACTTCGTTTCTTTTGTTCTTCTCTTAAATCTACATCAGTTTACTCCTGACCCATTTTGTGAAGAGTTTTGCCTGATAGAGGTCCTTCTCTGCGACACTTTTTGAGGTCTGGACTGCCCTGTAGCCATACCTATGCCTCTCATCAAGAAGATTTTTTAAGATTATAACTTTGTTCTCATTTATCTTCATGCCTGCTTTCTTGTGAACCGCAATTGCCTCTGAATGATCCCGTGATGCTTTTTCTTCTATGAAATATATTGTAAAAGCATCATTTGCTGCAATGACTGCGTCACTGGCACCAACAACTGCCGCCTTAAATCTTCCTTTATTTAAATCATCTTCTGCAGACTCAATAAATTCTTCTGCATCTTTTATCCTTTGAAACGCGTTTTCTTTTGGCTCCTGCTTCATCTAATCATCTCATTTATGTTTTCTCCTTTCAGGACAATACCTGTTTTGGCAATGCTTAAAACCGCTGGTTCTTTTTGCATATAAAGTCTCCTGAACTCTTTCCTGCTGATGATATCAATAGTAAGCAACAGACCTTTATCGAGAAATATCGAGGACAGCTTTTCTCTTACAGGTTCGCATTTTTTTTCAAAAATGCTGTTTTTTGCCACAACCATAATATCAATATCGCTATCAAGCCGTTCAGTTCCTTTCGCGTATGAGCCATAGAGTATTACTGATGCAATGTATTCTAAAGGAAATGATTTTGTTATGGATTTCTTAATGTTTTTAAAGAACTCATCTTCCATACTGAAAACAGGCATCATGATCTGTGTTACAAAAGCATTCTGTCCATTTAACTTAAATATCTTTATTTTGCCTTTTCTGTTCACAATTATAAGGCTGTCTTTTTCAAGAGAAGTCAATATTTTTGAAATAGCACCTTTATTGATACTCATGTCCCTTGAGAGTTCTGTTGTGTTGAACCACCAGTCCCTGTGCTGTGACAATTTTTTCAAGACCTTAATCCGGCCCTTGCTTTTGAAAAGATTTTCAATTAGTTGCATATTTGAAACACCTGTTTCTTTTTTGAAACCGTATTAGATATTATACTTTTGAAATATATAATATGATGTTAATAAACCTGAACCGGTCCATCTATTCGATACTTAATCTTTTTTTCCAGTAAGAGCATACTGCTTCTGTCTTTTCAGAAGACATTCCCACGTAATGTTCGGGGTTGAAAAGGATTTCTTTTTCTGTGTCTGAAAATTTGTTCATGTATGGCTCAAGTTCATCGTCGATTTCCATTACGTCTCTCAGCCCTTCTTCTTCTTTTTCTGCTTTCATGGTGAGTTTTCTCACAAATTCGTGCGCATCAGGATGGCCGTGAAAGGCAAGAAGCATGTAGAGGGGCTCTGCTGCAAATGAGTCTTTGCTCATGTCGAAGTTCATGCGGAGGTTTTCTTTGTCCAATGCAAGTCTTTTTGAGACTTTTGCCAGGCGTACTGTAGATACGTAAAAAGCTGCAAAGAGGTGAGGTATAAACCTCTGTGATGCCGAGTTTGTGAGGTCGCGCTGGTGCTCTGAGGTCTGGTCAAGATATGCTGTGATCATCGAGGGCATAAATGCCTTGTACATGCTCTTTACATTCTCGAAGTTGATTGGGTTTCTCTTGTGCGGCATGGTTGATGAGCCGACCTGATTGGCTGTGAATTCTTCTTTTATTTCTGATATTTCTGTTCTCTGCAGGTGCCTCATGTCGTCTGAGAAGTTGGCGAGCACTGAGAACGCGGAGATTATGGAATGGAGCAGGTCTGTCATTGGCTCGGGGGGTATTATCTGGGTTGAGTGGAGCGCTGGCTTGAGCCCGAGTAAGTCAAGGAGGTCTTTCTCAAATTCCACCGGGTTTTTGAAAAACAGTGAGGATGCATTGTAGGCGCCGACTGCGCCTGAGACTTTTCCTCTCAGGCTGTCTTCTGCACTGGTTATTGCTTCAATCCTTCCACCGAGGCGGTTGATGTAAGATGCCATGGTGAAGCCGAATGTTATGGGTTCTGCATGCTGGCCGTGGGTCCTTGCGACCTGCAGGGTGTCTTTTTCGCGGAGCGCAATCTCAATCCAGGTTTTTTCAAGCTCGATCAGTGCGGGCAGGAGCACGTTTACAGTGAATTTCTTGTATCTTAGTATGTTGGCTGTGTCAACTACATCGTATGATGTGAGGGAAAAGTGGACGAAGCGCCTTGCTTTTTTTGGCACTTTTGAGCGGATGCAGTTTGCAAGTGCGCGGATGTCGTGCTTTATCCTGTCTTCTTCTGCGTAAACTTCTCTTGCAGTCACTTTTTCGCATGCCTTTGATATGGAGTCTGCAATGTCTTTCTGGCAGATGCCTTGTTTTGCGAGCGCGTAGGCAAGCGCTGATTCTACTTTCAGCTTGTATTTTATGTATGCGTTTTCTGATAGGTAGGGCTCAAGCACATCTTTTATTTTCTTGTCTCTCCCGTAATACCTGTAGTCTATGGGGGATATGTTTTCGAATATGTCCATTTTTATCACAGCACTGTCTTTTTTATGTCTTCTTTGGTTCTTTTGATGAGGTCATCTACTTTTCTGGATAGTTTTTTGTCTGTGAGTGAGATGATTTTTACTGCCGCAAGGGCGGCATTTGCGGGGCCCATGACTGTCATCGCAGGGGCGCCTGAGGGCATCCTTAAGCTTGAGTGGATGTCTATCAGATATGTTGCCTTGTCTTCTATCGGGGGGCATGCTATCACGGGTTTCACTGTGTTTGCTGCCACTGTGCCTGAGAGGCCGTTTGACATGCCGGCTACTGTGATGAATACCGCATCCTCGTGGTTTTTTTCTGATTCTTTTATGATGTTGAGTACAATTTCTGGTGTCTTGTGCGCTGATGCGACTTTGTACTGGTAGCGCATGCTGTATTCATCCAGGGCTTTGCCGATTTTTTTGCAGAAAGGGAGGTCTTTTTTTGAACCCATCAAAATTATTATCATGTTTATCACCACAATTACAGCCGTTATTATGAATATTTGGATAAGAAGATTTATATATGACTCCAGGTTAATATGCTTCTTCCCCTTTTTTTAAAAACAATAACTTTAAATAGTGCTGTATGCAAAAGTATACATATGTATGAAAAAGTAAACATGACTGAAACGCACCTGCAGGTACTGACCCTTTTCACAAAGGGATTTAACAAAGAATATTATATCCGCGAAGTCCACAGACTTTTAAATATAAGCCCAAGAACTGCGCAGATAATTCTTGACAATCTGGAAAAAAAGATGGTGCTTGAATCCAGAACGAGAGGCAAAATCAGAGTCTATAAAATCAAGAACACGATGACTGCAGAGGAATATCTCCTGCTTGCCGAGCAATACAAAAAAATTTTATTTCTGAAAAAGAATTATTTAATCAAAGAGGTTATTGAAAAAACAATACCATATATAAAAGGAATTGGAGTGATTTTTGGAAGCTACGCAAAGGGCACACAGAAGAAAGACTCAGATATTGATATTTTTGTTGCGGGGCATTATGACAAGGACAAAATAGCCCAACTATCAAAATTGTATGGAATAGATATAAGCGTAAAGAGCTATCCGCAAAAATTATTTGAAAAAAACATAAAAGAGGACATACTCTTAATAGAAGTGCTTGAGAACCACATTGTTATTTGTGGAGTGGAGATGTTTCTAAAGGCAGCAATGGGATAATAATGGATCAAATCAGATGGTGTTTAAGCAAGAGTAATGGCCTTGAAGTAATAGAGCCAAGTGACAACTTACGGGAAAAGCATATATCAGGAAAGCAGAAGAAGCAATGGAATCAATGAGATTAATGAGAAGCAAAGATTGGAAAATTACAACAGCATACTACACGATGTATTTTTCACTGTATGCGATACTCTTTTGCTAAATGCAAATCACTATCTTAAAGCATTGATGAAAGGAAGATACAGGAGATACAGGACAAGCTAAAGACAATATTGTAACTCAGATTTTGTCCTTTTTCTCCCATTCGAGCGCATACTCAATCCTTTTTTTTGCGCAGGGGTGGGAATACAGGAAAAACTCTACAAGGGGGTGGGGGGAGTCGTCGCCGAGGTTCATGTCACAGAGGCGCTTTTCTGTGGATATTTCCGCCTCTACCTTGCCTGTGGCATCGAGCGCAAAAAGGTCTGCCTGCTTTTCTCTTTTTCTTGAATATGCCATCATTATCGGCATCAGGATGAGCTCAATAATGGAGTTGGTTAAAAGCAGGAGTGGAAGACCGGCAATATCTGAGATGCCTGCCAGGCTGAAGGTCATGGAAAATTTTTCAAAGACTGCGATTATTATCAGAAATATCGGTATTATTTTTAAAGATTCGATTATTGTGAACCTCAAGATGTCCTTGTGGACATAGTGGCCAAGCTCGTGGGCTACGACGGTCTCTATTTCATCGGGGGTAAAGTTCTCTGTCAGAGTATCGAAAAGGATTATTCTCTTTGAGCTGCCTATGCCTGCAAACATCGCGTTTGCTTTTTTTGATTTCTCGCTCTCGTTTGCAATGTCGATACGGTTTATGTTTTTGATGCCTATTTTCTTTAGTATCTCAAAAATCCTTTTGCGTATTTTCTCATCTTTGAAAGGCTTTGTCTTGTAAAAAATGGGGAATATCACGACAGGATATATGTAGTCGAAGAAGAGGGTAAGGGCAATGTATAATATTGCTGCATAAATATACCAAAGAGGGGTCATCTGTATGAGCACATAAAGGCCTGATAGTATTGGGACTGAAATTATGTACATCAGAATAATTTCCTTTAAAAAATCTTTTAGCCATGAGTGAATATTCTGGTTCGAGAGGTTGTATTTGTGCTCGTAGATAAAGCTGGAATAGAATGACAATGGCAGCTGCACCAGAGTAAGAAGAGCCAGGAATATTATGATATATACCGGAATATATAGTTGTCCTGCAAGAGCTATTGAAATATCTTTGATTGCAAGCGAGTATCCTGAAAACAGCAATACTGCAAAAAAGACTAGTGGCAAAAGCATAGAATTAAAGATATCATTGATTATCTTTGTCTTTGTGTAGATTTTTGCAATCTTTCTTTTTTTCGGGTCATATTCGTAGGTGTATTTTATTGGCATGGTTTCAGACAATCCTTATTATTCAAACATTTTTCTTACCTGGCTCTCAAGATCTTTTTTGACTATCACTATAACTTCATCTCCCTGCCGAAGGATTGTATCAACGCCGGGAATTATGAATTCATGACCTTCTTTTACGGCAACGATAATAGCCCCTTTTGGCTTTTCCAGGTCCTTTACAGATTTTCCAAGTGCTTTTGATTTTTCGCTCACTGTAAATTCAAGCATCTCGACGTTGCCCCTGTGAATCATGGCAACGTCTACTACATCCGGCTCAATTATCATGGTTTCGAGACGGGATGCCATGGCAACCTCCGGAGACATTACAATGTCTATGCCTACTTTCTTAAATACTTTTTCGTAAGCAGGATTTATTATTCTTGCAAGTGTCTTGGCATTGCAGACCTCTTTTGCAAGAAGACAGCTTAAGAGGTTGACTTCCTCGCTTGATGTAACTGCCACGAAAAAGTCTGCTTTTTCAATCTTTGCCTCTTTTAGAATATCAATGTGCGTGGCATCGCCGTTTATAACGAGACCGTTGAACTCGTCTGCGATTTCCTGGCATTTTTCCTTGTCCTCTTCTATGATTATTACGTCCTGCTTGTGCGTGGCAAGTGTTTCTGCAAGAGACATGCCGATTTTACCTCCGCCAACTATGATTATATTCATTATATCACCTCAGAGCTTTGATTTAATCGCAAAATACCCGAACAGGGTTATTACTGCCCATATTTCAAGCCTTCCTATCCACATGAGCAATATGGCTG
>CBDUVR010000016.1:0-12087 GCA_965370705.1 uncultured archaeon
TCCCTCAACTATTGTATCTGTCCTGCCTGTATTCGTGCCGTTGTGAAGTCTTCGCTTTCCGCGATGGCTCCACATTTTCTGATTTCATCTATCGTGTATCCTGTTGCAGCCTTTATACCATTCTCGCATGGTATTACAAAGGCTCGGGAAACAACGTATGGTCCCGTGTCTTCTTTGCGACCTAATGTTATTTGTGAGTGATATGTATTTTCGTTCACATTCACATCAGCTGGCATCATTCCGACATACCAAGATGATCCTTTTGAGGGGTTGTTGATTCCTCTTGAGAACACGAGCACCTCATATCCTTCGGGGAGATAGTATACTTCTCCTTCAATTATCAACTCTTCTCCACAGGTGAGGAATTCACTCCATCCTCGCTTTATGCAGATGCATGTCTCTGTCTCTGGTGCTGTCGTTGTGCATGGTCTGAAGAACAGACACACATCTTTGATATCAAAGTTTGCCTCAAGATCTGTTTTGTTCTTGTAGAGTTGTACGTCACTGTCGCAAGAGCTGTCTCTCTTACAAAGCATGAAGAAGAACGCATGTGCATTCCATTCACATCCCCCGATTCCTGTATGTAGAGTATCCCCTTCTATCTTTCCTAGGTTCCATAATCGCTCGTCATTGTCTGTGCATCCAAAGATCCTCCACTCTTCGTCAACCGGAACAGGGTTGCTCAACTTGACTGTAATTGCTGTCTGTCCACACGCTAGAGTTTCGCCCCAAGCAGGTGAGACTATCTTGTAGTCCTCTGCGCATGCTCCCACCATCGGTGAGAACAATAGCGCTATTGCTGCTAGTGCAGCAAAAATCAATACTGTTTCTCTTTTCATTCTATTTCTCCTATTTCTCCAAATTCTATATTCTATACGAATTCTCACTGAATTTCAATATCTAATTGTATGTCACTGTTTCACTCCGATTTCGCTTGCCTCATGAAAAAATCTCTGAGGTCAAGCACATCAGTCGGGCTGAGCCCGAGATCGGAAGATATTATTGATATATTGATAAATAGTAATGCATTAAAGACGGTTGCTTTAGAGTAAAGACGTCTAAAGACTTGTCTTTGATTTTTAGAACTAGAATAACAATTACATGAACCTCAATTTCTGTCTTAGCTGAGGATGTTGGCGATTTTAGTTTTTGAACTTTTTTATTTGCCAACAATTTTTGTTCTTTTGGGCAAAAGTAGCGAGTTGCTGCTTTTGTTGATTAATTTCTGTTGAGAGTTGTGTGTATTTAAAATATGATGGGGTTAGGGGGTGCGCTGTCTTGTGCTTCGATGCGCTCTCTCGTGGTGATGGTGTTGTAGGGTAATTACTGGATAGTACTTTATTGTGTTTGTGTTACTTTGTGGGAATAATTTATAAATGTTTCGGTGGGTGGATGTTTTTTGATGCGCATCCTGTCCTGTCTGTGTTTGCTGCGCTGTGTGCGCTGAGTTTCAATAAACTTATAAAATTTGTAGGAAAATAAGGTGGTATGGTGGATGTGAAGGGTGTGAAGGAAAAGGTGGATGATGTGGAAGGTATGAAGGACGGAGCGTTTATTGTTATAGAGTATACCGGCAGGATTGCGGGAACCGGGGAGATTTTTGACCTGACGGATGAGGAGGTGGCAAAGGAGAACAGGATACATAATCCTAATACCAAATACGGGCCTGTGACGATCATCATCGGCAGGAACATGATTCTCAAGAGCCTTGAGGATGCTGTCAGGAAAATGAAGCTGAAAGAGAAGCGCAAAATCGTTCTTGAGCCTGGGGAGGCTTTCGGGATGAGGGATCCTAAGCTAATGAAGGTGTTTTCACTTGCATATTTCAGGAAGCAGAAAATTGCGCCGCTTGTCGGGCAGATTATTACTCTTGGCGACAGTATATCCGGCAAGGTCCTGTCCGTGTCTGCGGGGCGCGTCAAAATCGATTTCAATCACCAGCTTGCAGGCAAAACTCTTGAATATGAAGTGAAAGTGAAGAAAGAGATAACAGATACAAAAGAGAAAGTATCGAGCATGGTGTGCAGTATGCTTGGCTGTGGTGAGAAAGAGGTTAAGGTGTCTGTGACTGGTGAGAAAGCAACAATTGATATTCCAAATGGTGAGAAGATTCCAAATGATGCGAAGTCAAAGATTTCAGAGTCAATTAAGAAAAATGTGGGAAATATCAAGGAAGTTGATATAATCGGCAAAGTTGCCAACACGAAAAAGTAAATACTTAAAAAACTATCGGTACATTTTAAATAGTAACGACCTTTATGTGAGGGATAATTATGGATAAAATCATAAAAAATGTGTTGGAAGAATCGAGTATGAATGCAGGTACAAAACAGGAGCTGCCTAACAAGCATCATAAGCTGGATACAGACCTGAAAGAGATACTTAAGAAACGGAAAGCAGAGATAGTGGTTATCGGCTGCGGCGGTGCGGGCAATAATACTATTGCAAGGCTGATGCAGGTAGGCATCGAGGGTGCAAAAACAATTGCAGTGAATACTGATGCCCAGGATCTATTGTATACTGATGCTGATGAAAAGATACTTATCGGTAAAGACATTACTGAGGGGCTCGGTTCCGGGGCCAACCCAAAGCTGGGTGAGGCTGCGGCAAAGGAGTCCAAGGAAACTATCAAGAAGTCTCTTGAGGGCGCAGACATGGTATTTATTACATGCGGCCTAGGCGGAGGCACCGGTACAGGGTCTGCACCGATCATATCTGAGATTTCCAAGAAGATAGGTGCATTGACAGTGGCTATAGTTACGCTCCCGTTTGCGATGGAGGGCAACCACCGTGCAAACAATGCGAAAATCGGCCTTGAGAAGCTTGAAGAAGTTGTGGATACGCTGATAATCATCCCGAATGATAAACTGATTGAAATGGTTCCTGATGTATCGATAAATACTGCGTTCAAAGTCGCAGATGAGATACTTGTAAATGCAGTGAAAGGCATTGCTGAACTTGTAACGAAGCCGGGCCTTATCAACCTTGACTTTGCGGACATCCGCGCAGTCATGGGCGAAGGAGGCATGGCAATGATCGGGATGGGCCAGAGTGATACTGAGAACAGGGCATATGAAGCAGTCCAGAAGGCGCTTACGAATCCGCTGCTTGAGGTGGATATTGACGGCGCAAGCGGTGCGCTTATAAATGTGAGCGGCGGCGGGGACCTGACACTCAAGGAAGCTAAGGAAGTCGTGAATGCTGTAACTGCGAGGCTTTCTCCTGATGCAAAGATTATCTGGGGTGCTATGATACAGCGTGAACTCGGGGACTCGATACGCGTTCTTGTTATCGTGACCGGGGTAGAGTCACCGCAGATATACAGTGCTGAGAAGACTTTCAGAAACGAGCAGAAAAAGGAAATCGAGCAGAGGCTTGGAATTGATTTTATCTGAGGGCGCAGGTCTTTGGTGATTTTGCGCACTCCTGAGACATAGGCATTATCTTCAGTGCTTATTGTCTCATTTATTTAATTTCTGATGTTCTGTAAATGGTTATTTCCAGTGCGGGAGTTCCTATACAGGCAGGTTTTATGCCAGCTTAGCCTGCATATTAATAAAATGTATAGCCTATATAATGGCTGTGAGGTTGTTTTGATGCTGAAAAAGTTTTGCCCGAGGTGCGCAAAGGATACTGATGAGCTTCTCGAGGGTGTTTGCGCAGACTGCTATGTGAAGACCAAGAAGTTTATGGATGCGCCCCAAATTGTCAGTGTGCTTGTCTGTGCCTGCGGGCGCTCGAATGAGAAGAAGAAGTGGGTGCAGAATGCGTCGATTGAGGAGATGGTTGAGCGCGTGGTACTGTCGAATTTGAAAAAGGATAAGGATACGGCTGTCAGGATAGAGTATGAGCCGTTTGCTATATGCGGCAAGACCCGCGTGCCTGTGACTGTTGCTGCTGAGAGGCAGGTCAGCGGCAGGACGGTTTCGAAAAAGGCGGCAGTTGAGCTTGTGATAGTACCACAGACGTGCGATGTGTGCTCGAGGGTTTCGGGAGGGTATTATGAGGCGATACTGCAGATAAGGGGTGCCAAATACAGGCAGGAGCAGATGCTTGCGCTTGTGAAGCGCATGGTTGCCCACTATGCGGATGCGGATAAGTATTCGTTCATAACCCAGGTACTGGCTTCCAAGGAGGGGGTTGACGTTTATCTTGGCTCTTCGAAAGTTGCACAGAAGATCCAGCAGGAAACCAAAAGAATATATAATGTTGCATCAAAAGTAACACATAGTGTCTGTGGCATGAGAGACGGGAAAGTGCTCACAAGAATGACAATACTGCTTAAGGCAAGTGATTAGATGTATCAGAAGAAAAGAAATTTCAAGAGTTACAGGCGCCCGAAGGGTGACACGGCGGGTGAAGTAGTCAGGGTGAGGACTCCGAGGGATAAAGAAGTTCTCGGGATGATTGAGTCGCGTCTAGGGTTCGGAAAGATGAATGTTATCTGTACGGACAAGAAGATTAGGATATGCAGGGTTCCCGGCAAGTACCGCAGGCGAATATGGGTGCGCGAGGGCGAGATTGTGCTTGTTCTGCCGTGGCAGTTCGAGGGCGAGAGGAAGGGAGATATCATCTACAAGTACAGGAAAGCGCAGTCTGACTGGCTCAAAAATAAAGGGTTTCTGGAAGAGCTTGATGTCTGATGTTTCTCAGGTGCGTTTGGCGCCGTGACTATTTCTTTTGGTTTCATACAGAAAAGAATTAAACTGTAGGGAACAATATATGCTGTATGACGTGGACACTTAAGGACTCAAATGACCGGAAGGTTGTCGAGGGGATTCTTGATCTCAGTACTGTGAAGGCAATATATAAGCTCCAGGTTAGGGGGGTGGTTGGCCACCTGGCCGGGGTTGTGAAGGAGGGCAAGGAGAGTACTATTGTTGTTGCGACTGATAAGGATGATGAGAAGATAATACTCAAGATATTCAAAGTAGAGGCGTCGCAGTTTAAGAGGATGCAGAAGTATATTGTCGGGGACAAGAGGTTCTCTGGGATCAAGCTTACGCGCAGGTCCCTGGTTCCGGAATGGTGCAAGAAGGAGTTCTCGAATCTTAAGAGGTCCCGGAGGGCGGGTGTAAATGTTCCACGACCTGTTGCGTTTTATAGGAATATTCTTGTGATGGAGTATATAGGTGATGATGAGCTGGCGGTGAAGCTGAAGGATGCGCATCTTCGGAATCCGGAGAAGATGTTTGATGATGTAGTCAAGGAATTGAGGAAGCTTTATTGTGGGGCTGAGCTTGTGCATGCTGATGCCAGTGAGTATAATATTCTTGTGCATAACGGCAGGCCTGTGATACATGATATGGCGCAGTCTGTGGAGTTAAGCCATCCGCTTGCGGATGAGTTTCTTAAAAGAGATGTAGGGAATTTGTGTAAATATTTTGAAAGGCTTGGTGTTGTGAGGGACAGGGAGAGAGTTGCTGATGAGATTGCAGATTGTGGTAAAGAATAAATACTTATGTGAACAAGTATAATGTGTTTTTTGCTGCAGAAAAACGGGTGCAGAAGCGCAACAATTTCGGTGAAAAGATATATAAAGATACGGGTGAAAAAAATTACAGAGTTCTTGAGGATACCTAAATCGCGCATCGGAGCGTTAATTGGGAAGAGGGGGGAGACCAAGAAGAGGCTTGAGAAAGAACTTGACTGTAAGATAACAGTATCTGAATCCGGTGAGGTTGACTATTCCTCAAGGGATCCGATGAACCAGCTGAAACTGGGAAGCATTATCAAGGCGATTGGAAGGGGCTTTACGTGCGATGAGGCGTTGGTGCTTCTTGATGATGATTATGTGCTTAATGTAATCAGTCTCAAGGAATATGCGCTCAAGAGCGAAAAAAAGCTCATGCGGTATAAGTCGAGACTGATCGGCACTGGCGGGAAGTCCAGGAAGATAATAGAGGAGTTGAGCGGCGCCACTGTTGTGGTGTCCGGCAAGACCATATCTGTCATCGGGAAATACGATGATGCTGATACAGCAAAAGAGGCAATATTCATGCTGATTGAGGGTGCGACACACAGGAAAGTCAGGATATTCCTTGAGAGGCGCTCGAGGGCGAAAAGAAGTATGCAGGCAGGGTGACAGTATGACGACAAATGTTGCAGAGGCAATGGCGAAGACGCACAAGGCAATTTCAATAGCGGAATTTTTCGAGAAGAACAAGCATCTTCTTGGTTATGAGAATCTCCAGAAGTCACTTCTGACTGTTGTCCGGGAAGGGGTGGACAATTCGCTTGATGCGTGCGAGGAGGCGCGCATATTTCCTGATGTGTATGTTGAGCTCCAGAAGAAGGCAAATATTGAGAACAGGTACAAGGTGATAATCGAGGATAACGGGCCGGGGATTGTGAAGAAGAATATACCGAAGATATTCGGGAAACTGCTTTATGGTTCGAAGTTCCACAGGTTGCGGCAGAGCAGGGGGCAGCAGGGTATCGGGATTTCTGCTGCTGTGCTGTACGGGCAGCTGACGACAGGGAAGTCTGCGAAGATATATTCAAGAATCAATGATGATAAGACGCACATATATGAACTGCATATAGATATCCAGACCAATGAGCCGGTTATCGTGAGTGAAGATACTGTGTATGGATCCGGCCACGGGACACGGCTTGAGCTTGAGGTAAAAGGCAGGTATGTGAAGGGGAAGCAGTCGATTTATGAGTATATCCAGGAGACCGCAATCATGAACCCGTTTGCGAAGATAGTGTTTGTGGATCCTGAGGGTGAGAAGTTCGAGTTCCCGAGGGGTGTTGATGAGTTTCCAAAGGAGCCGAGGGAAATAAAGCCGCATGCGTCAGGGATTGAGCTTGGTACGCTGCTCAAGATGATGAAAGGTGCCAAACCCAAGACAATAAGCGGGTTTCTTGCGGCTGAATTTTCAAGGATAAGCGGGGAGAAGGCAAAAGAGCTTTGTGTTCTTGCGAATGTTGATCCCAAGGTTTCGACAATGTCATTGACGCGCGATGAGGCTGAGGCGCTTCATGAAGAGATGCAGAAGGCGAAACTCCAGAACCCTCCTACTGACTGCCTTTCGCCGATCGGTGCAGAGCCGATTGAGGAGGGACTGAAAAAGGAGCTTGTGCCTGAATTCGTGACTGCTGTCTCACGGTCTGCTGCTGTGTACACCGGCAACCCGTTTCTTGTGGAGGTCGGGATCGCTTACGGGGGGAATATTGATCAGGAAGGGCCGGTTCACCTTATGAGGTATGCCAACAAGGTGCCGCTTCTTTATGAGCAGTCTGCGTGCGCGATAACGAAGGCTGTTATCCAGACTGACTGGAGGCGCTATAAGCTCAGCCAGAGCGCGGGGGCTTTGCCTGTCGGGCCCATGGCTATCACTATACATTTTGCATCTGTCTGGGTGCCGTATACGTCCGAGGGCAAGGAGGCGGTTGCTGCTTATCCAATCATTATCAAAGAGGTGAAGCTTGCCATCCAGGAGGCTGCAAGGCGCATGGGTGTGTATCTTTCACGGAAGCGCAGGGCAAACGAGGCTGAGGAGAAGAAGGCGCTGTTCTACAGGTATGTGGCTGAGACTGCCGGTGCGCTGCATGACCTGACTGGCAAGGATAAGGAGAAGATTGCAGCCCAGATGAGTGAGCTTATCAATGAGAAGCTGAAGACCATGATTATTGAGGAAGTTGAGGAAGAGCCTGAGAAGCAGGAAGAGATTGATAATGAGATACCTGATGAGGATAATGGTGAAGAGAATGGCGTTGAGAAAGAGGGTGGAGAGTGAGTGAGATGGTGAAGACAGAAGCACAGAGCGGGGCTGAGATTGCAGCAAGGCTGCAGGCGCTTGGAAATGATGTCATAGGGGATATTGAGCTTAAGAAGAACCCGTCCATGGCTATACTTACGCGGGCTCTCAATAATGTGTATTTTGATGAGGACCAGGGGCTGATCAAGCTCGGGGACAAAAAGCAGAACAGGTATTATATTAATCTCAACCAGGCGAAGAAGTTCATGCAGACCCTGCTTGTTGCAAAGCAGATAAAGTGGCTGCTTGAGCAGCAGAAGCCTGCGCTGAGCATCAGGCAGCTGTATTATACGCTCAAGCACAGCATCGAGGGGTCTAAGGAAGAGACGTTTGACAGCCAGGATGAGTCTGATCCCCTGATTGAGGATGTTGAGGTTATGGTTGATGCGCTTCGGGAGGAGTTGAGGCTTATCGCGACTCCGAAAGGGGTTCTTGCAGGGCCTATGGTTGTCCTTGACCAGACCGGTGATACGCTTGATTTTACGAAGATGGGTTCTGCAGGGGGGGCTGTTCCTCCAAGTGTTGAGGAGAATACGTTTGAGATCAAGGAGTGCAGTGCTGATTTTATTCTTGTCATCGAGAAGTTTGCTGTGTGGAATCTTTTGAACCAGCAGAAGTACTGGAAGGATGCAAACTGCCTTATCATGACAGGCAAGGGGCAGCCTGCAAGGGCTGAGAGAAGGCTTCTTCACAGGATGCAGAAGGAGGTGAAGGTACCGATCTATGTGTTTACAGATATGGATCCCTGGGGCTATTACATCTATTCTGTGTACAAGCAGGGGAGCATCAATCTTGCGTTTTTTTCTGAGAAGGCAGGGTCGCCGAAAGCGAATTACCTGGGGTTCTCTACCAGTGACATCAAGCAGTTTGATATTCCAAGGAGCGCGTATATCAAGCTGAAAGATGTTGATTACAAGAGGCTAAAGGAGATTGAGGCGTATGACTGGTTCAAGTCCCGGGGATGGAAGAAAGAGTTTGCTGCTATGAAGCAGTTCGGGTACAAGGTTGAGCAGGATTCTCTTGTTGCGAAGTCTATTGAGTTTACAGCCAAGGAGTATCTGCCGACGAAGATTGAGAATAAGCAGTTTATTGCCTAAACAGATTTAAAGGTTTCTGTACTATCATAGGCAAGTGATTACTATGGATGATATTGTAAAAGAAGTTCTTGAGAGGGAAGAGGCCGGGGAGAAGGTGCCTTCCGGAAAGGTTCATAATGTTGATTCTGAGCTGCGGAAGCTTATTGAGAAGAAGTTTGTTGATATCATGATTGTAGGGTGCGGAGGCGCCGGCAACAATACAGTTAACAGGCTTGCGCAGGTCGGTATCGTGGGTGCGAAGAGCGTTGCTGTGAATACTGATGCGCAGGACCTTTTGGAGAGTTATGCTGATGAGAAGATACTTATCGGTGAAAATGTCACCAAGGGGCTTGGCGCCGGCTCTGACCCGAAGGTGGGTGAGGAGGCTGCGCGCGAGTCAAAGCCTGCTATCCGCAAGGCAATAGGTAAGTCGAATATGGTGTTCATTACCTGCGGGCTCGGAGGCGGGACAGGTACAGGGACTGTGCCTGTGGTTGCTGAGGTGTCGAGGTCGATTGGTGCGCTTACGATCGGCATTGTGACGCTGCCGTTTGATATGGAGGGTGACAACAGGATTCTTAATGCGCGCGAAGGGCTTGAGAGGCTTGAGAAGATTGTTGATACCCTGATTGTTATCCCGAATGAGAAGCTGCTTGAGATTGCGCCTGATATGCCGATTGACCAGGCGTTCCAGGTTGCTGATGAGGTTCTTGTGGGTGCGATGAAGGGGATTACGGAGCTTATTACGAAGCAGGGGCTTATTAATCTTGATTTTGCTGATATAAGGTCTGTCATGTGCGACGGCGGCATGTCGATGATCGGTGTCGGGTATGATGATTCTCACAAAAAGGTGGATACTGTTGTGTACAAGGCGCTTACTAATCCTTTGCTCTCTGTTGATATACGGGAGGCGACGGGTGCGCTTATCAATGTCACCGGGGGGCCGGATCTTTCGCTTAAGGATTCCCAGGAGATTGTCAATATGATCCGGAAGAATCTTGATCCTGATGCGAAGATCATATGGGGGGCGACGATATCGGATAATCTGAAGGCGCCTCTTAGTGTCATGGTTGTTGTTACAGGGATTAAGCAGTCTGTGGATGATATGTTCTATGAGATGAGAGAGCCTGATGTTGAGATTGCGCAGGGCGAGAGCGCGAGCGGGCTTGGCATCGATATGTTTTGAGGGTTTTTTTTCTGGTGCTGTTAGCATAAGGGTAGATTAGCTTCTTAAGAAATTCAGTGCACCTAACTTTGTTGAATATATAATGGTTAACGCCTTTCGGCGTTAACTAAAAAGAAAAAAGTTGTTAGAATGATATAAACTAATTCTAGTTGATATTAATATTTTCTATGTTTAGCATAACATTCTCTGCAGTAAACCGGCTTGCCTTCTGTAGGTTTGAATGGGACTTCACATTCATTTCCACAGTCTGCGCAAGTTGCTTTATGCATTTCGCGTGGTCCAGAATTCCTTCTGAAACCGCCCTGATTCGAATCACTCATGGTTATTCCTCCTTGTATTGACATAAAAGAAAAAGTACTTGGTTTTCATTTATGTGCTTGTGAATGATTGGTGATTATCTATTTAAAGGTTGCTGTTGTTTTTTGGGTAAAGTTTTGCATTATTCGGGTTTTTCGAAGATTATGTCTATAAAGGGTGCTGCGCCTGCGCTGTCTATTGCAGGGGCGAAGAGCTGTTTTAAGCGCCAGCCTTCTTTTGCTTTTTCTTTGATGATTTCCCTGTAATCTTCTTTTGGTCTTGTGGTTATGAATCCTTTCATTTCAACCCTGATGATTTCGTATCTGTACATTTGATTACCTCTATCTTTTTTTCCTGAATGGTCCTGGTATGAACATCGGGACTTCGTCCATGTATTGTCTGTATTTTGAGCCTAGTTTGTCAATCAATATCTTTTCTTCATATCGTGAGATGTAGTAGTAGAACGGGAGGGTGATTAGCCATATGCTGAATGCGATTGTTGATAGAGATGTTATGATGAATCCTGAATATAGTAATATGGCGCTTAGATAGATTGGGTGGCGGACAATTGAGAATGCGCCTGTTTTTATGACTAACAGTTCTTTTCTTTGTTCGCCAAAGACTGTTTTAAGGCCTGAGTAGGCTAAAAGGAGGGAGGAGATGAAGAATGGCAACGCTGTGAGGATTCTTAGGTGGTCTGGGAAGGATTGCGGGGGGAGTATTGATGTGTGGAGGATGAATTTATCAAATAGCAGGCCTGCGATGAAGATTATGACTAGTATGATTTGGCCTGTGTCGCCTAAGGGATGTTCTCCTGCAAGGTCTTTTCTGTGCTCGTGGGTTTTTATTTTATTCATTTTCTGATACCTCTGTGGATTATATTGTTGTTGATGGTATTTTTATGTGTTTGTCTTTGCCATTACAATTTGTTGATTTACCGTAAACTTTATATATTTGTAATGGTAACTATTGTTATGAGGGTTATCAAGAGAGGTAGATATTTTTATTTGCAGCATTCGTTCAGGCAGGATGGGAAGGTTGTGACTGGTGAGAAATATCTTGGGAAAGAGGTTCCTGAGAATGTTGATGCGTTGGAGCAGGAATTGATGAGGGAATGGCAGGGGGATTTGTATGCTAAGCTTGAGGAGATAGGGGATAATTTTCGCAAAAGCTGGGACAGGTGTCCTGAAAGCGCCAGGCAGAGGGAGATGCAGGAAATCGGGATTTTGTTTACTTATAATACGAATGCAATTGAAGGGTCAACTATTACTCTTTCTGAGACGAGGGGGCTTGTGGTTGATAAGGTTGCGCCTAATAAGGCACTGAGGGATATTTTGGAGACTGATGCGCATTTTGATGTGTTTTTGGGTATGCTTAATAAGTGTGAGAGGGTTTCTGTTGAGTTGCTGCTTGGGTGGCATGAGGGTATTTTTTGGAAAACCAAGGAGGATATTGCGGGAAAGTTTCGGGATTATCTTGTCAGGGTTGGCGCTTATACTGCTCCTGACTGGCAGGATGTTCGCGGGCTTATGGATGAGCTTGTCGGGTTTGTTGACAAGGGGGGGATGAGTCCAGTTGAGCTGGCGGCAAGGGCGCATTACCGGTTTGAGAAGATTCATCCGTTCGGGGATGGGAACGGGAGAGTCGGGAGGCTTTTGATGAATCATGTTCTTTGGCATGGAGGGTATCCTATGCTGATTATTGAGTATGCGAAGAGGAAGTCTTATTATCGTGCGCTTGAGAAGGATGAGGAGGGTTTTGT
>CBDUVR010000017.1:0-11577 GCA_965370705.1 uncultured archaeon
TCTTTGAAGCCTGTGCATATTGCGTCAAGGAGGCTTGCTGCGTCCCTGCCTGCCTGCGCTATTACGCCGTTTACTACAAAGCCGGGTGAGCCGTGGATATCGTATTTTTCGTTTGATTCCTTGTCGATGTCAAATATCGGGAACCTGCCGTTGAGCCATGTTGATTTGTCATTGTAGCTTTCTGTTATTTTGTATTGCTCATCTGCTGCTTTTGTACAGAGCTCAAGCGCTTTTTTGTCTATTTCTGCTTCTTCTGTGCATTCATCTGTTTTTCCTTCTTTGAGGAAGCATTTGAGGTAGGCGATGTATTTGTCTTTGTGGTCTTTCTGGATGCAGTACTGGAGTGTCTGTTCATCCAGTTCTTCTTTGTCGTGCATCGCGTATGTGCAGAATTTTATTGAGTAGTCTATCTTGTCGCCCAGTAGTTCAAGCACCGGAAGGATGCCTTTTTCTATCTGGGTTCCAAAGGGGCAGTGGGACATTACGAAGAGCTCGACTTCGGGCTTTTCGAGTTTCTGCATGCATTTCCATTCGCTTTGGCAGTCAGGGTCGTCGCAGTCGGTTTTGCCGTCACCGTTGTCGTCTATTTCGTTGTCGCATATTTCTGCCGTGGGGTCAAAGGATGCGCCCACCACTTCGGCTCTTAACTGATATGTGCCGTCATCATTCTTTTTAAAGGATGCCTGAATACCTGTGTTTGTTGTCCATGTAGCAGTTTTTTCAATATTGTTGTCAAAAATGAATGAAGGCAGATACTGTATTGCATACGTCTCATAAAGTTCTTTCCCTTCTTTTGTGCTATAATCTACTTCTTTAAATTCAGCTCCCCTAAAGAAGTTTTTTGTTACTTTATTTATTCCTGAAGTATCACAGATTGTGCATCTTTCATCGTTTAGCACTCTGACTACTACTTTTACAGGATCAGTGTACTCACACTTTGCATCTTTTTCATCTGGATTAATGCATTTCCCAATCTTGTCTGGTTCTGCTGTGCAGTCAGAATCTTTGGAGCAGGCTGGTATATCACTGCATGCGTCTGGTTTTGTTTCTTCAAATGCGCTGCAGATGGCTCTCATGAAGTCGTTTTCACTGCGGCCGCCCGCGTAGGGTTCGTCGTTTAAGTATATTGTGGGGCTGCCTGTTGCACCTACTTCTTCGGATGCTTTTATGGAGGCGCTTATTAGTTCTTTGCCTTCACCGCCTTCGAAGCATGCCCTGATCTTTTCTGTGTCAAGGCCGTTGTCTTTTGCGCACTGCTCCCAGTTTCCCGGTATTGCTCCTGCGTTTTTGTTCTGGCATACTATCATGTCCATGTATTTGTCAGGGTTGTGTTTTGCTGCGCACAGCTGAACTATGTCGCCGTCGACTTCCGGCTGGCCGTGGAGTGAGCTGAATGTGCCGTCGCCGTTGTCGTCTGCGATGAAATACATGTTGAAGTCCACACTGCTGCCTAGTTTTTTAAGGACCGGCTTGATTGCATCTGCTACCTGTGTGCCGAATGGGCACTGGCTCATCAGGTAGAAGTCCAGTTTTACTGCGTTTCCTGCCGGGGTGATGGCTGCTGATGCTGATGAAGCGGGACTGCCTGTGTCAGCGGCTGTTGGTTTGACTGTTGGCGCGCCTGTAGTGGTGTCTGCAAGTGAAAAGCCGTGTGTGAATATTGATACAAGGAATAGCAGTGCAAATACTACTGTTGTTGCTTTCCAGAATGTTATGCTGGATGTGTCGAGAATGTCAAAGCTCTCCTGCTTTTGTTTTTTCTCTTTTTTCATTGCTTTTTGCTTTTTTGGTTCTGATTTTGGGTGCATGTCCTTTGCTTTTGATTTTGTTTTTTTTATTGATCTTTTTCTTGGCATAAATATCACGTCCTGATAATTTTATTCGTTATCAGATAGTTAACTGCAATTAGTTTTAAATATTTACCCCCCAGATTGCGGCTCTGTCAAGGCAAAGATTGCAGTTATTCTATGTTGATGGCGACTCTTCGCGGAATTCATTGAGGATGCCTGCGTCTCTCATTTGTCTGCAGATGCTGCATAGTATGCCTGAATGTTGTGGGTTTTTGGATTTCGCGAGATTTTTTGCCGCGGCTTTTATGATGAGCATAATCCGGGGGTCGTTTTCGAGGATGCCTGTTTTTGCTGCGCGGAATTCTTTTTTGTACTGGGATATTGCCGGCTGGCTGATGCCCATTTTGATTGCGGCTTCCTCTTGGGTGAATCCGAGGCTTTCTGTGAGTTCTTTTGCTATGAGTGAGCGAATCTGCGGGAATATTTCCCGGACCATGGTTTCGCAGTGGGGGCGCATTTTTTTCACCTGAGGTTTTATTGGAGGTTACTTATTTATAGGTTTATCTTGCGCGCCTGAAGAGGAGGATGAGGATTATTAATAATAGTAGTCCGTAGAGGCCGTATTTCCCGAAGTATGTTTCAAGTGGATCTTTTGGCTCTTCGCCCTTGATTTCGAATACGCGTGTGGATATTGCTTCTTTGCCTGTGTAGGTGACGAAGGCTTCGAAGTTGTATTGCCCGGAGGGCGTGGATTGCGGTATTTCCAATGAGAGTGTTTCTTCTGTTTTCGCTACTACTGCGATTGTATCTGTTGATTCTGTTATTAGTTTACCCAGCATGTCTTTTGCAGAGTAGGTTATTGCAACGTCTACTTTTGCACGGGGTCCGCCGATGTTGTATATCCTGAGAAGTGCTACGGCGGTCTCGCCGGGACTTATTTTCTTTGTGAGCATCTCAAGGAGGATGTCGAATTGCGGTATGTTGAGGTCTGCGTACATTTCTGTTTTTATGTGTTTCTGGTAGCTGGGGTCGAAGCCGCCTAAGATGGCCGGGAGTATCCATTCGCCGCCGCCAAGGACTGTTACATTGTATTCGATTGTGATTGTGTCATTGTTGTAGAGCCAGCCATCCCAGTTAGTGTGGTTGTAGGAGAAGTTGTAGTGATAGATGTCTACATAGGTGCTGTCGGGAAGTGTGTTCGGGGATGGCGGACCGAGGCAGTAGTCGGTATCGTTGTACAGGCTGTGAGTCTGGTCGGTTGTTTTGTTGTAGTAGGTGACAGTGGTTGAGGTTATGGATGCGCCCTGGGGGAGGTAGTCTGCAAGGAGTATTTCTGTCAGGGGGTCGCCGATTGAGAGGATGCGTATTCTTACTGAGATGTTGTTCGGGGCTGAGAGGTCGGGGTGCCAGATTTCTTTGTAGGCTCTCAGGAGGTTTTCTGCGGCTGTGATGTTTTTTGTTAACGAAGATTGCTTTTTGTTGTTTTCTATGTCTTGTGCTGTTGCGTTGGTGTACATTGTGCGGTATTCGTTGATGTCGAGTTTGGATGAGGTCATGATATAGTTTAGTTCGATTGAGTCGTTTTCCTGGAGGGGGGTGGGGGCGCCTGCGTCTGTTATGTTGTAGATTGTGATGTTCAGCCATGTGTTGTTTTGGAGTGGGCGGTCGGTTATGTTGATTATTGCGCCGTCTGTGATGTTTGTTTTGTGGTCGCTGTCGCTGTAATCTATGAACCAGACTGTTACTGTTGTGTTTGTTGGTGGGGTGAAATCGTAGGGGATCTCGTCTGTGATGTTTATCGCAGTTACGTTGTTTGAGGTTTTGTTTACCTGGACTGTTGTGGTTACGTTGATTGCTTCGTTTTCGCCTGTGATGATTGCTCAGTTATTTCATGCCTTAACCATATAATTAAAATGCAATGTCCCGCTGATTGAAGAGTATCACTGAACCGAAAGATTTAAATAAATTTGTGCAGTTACATAGTGTTATGCAGTCGCATGAGGTTTCACAAATGGAAAGAATAACATATTCGATACCAGCTGACTTGAAGAAAAGATTAGATACACATCCCGATATAAACTGGCCTGAAGTGTTCAGGGAAGGGCTAAGGAAAAAGCTGGAAACATTAGAAAAGTTACATGCAAAAGGTGAATTGTAAACCCAAAAAACTTCCTGTTCTCTGAGGTTTTTAAATTGAGGTGATTTAAAAATGGCATGCATCACTGTCCCGGTAGAAGAATCATTTAAAGAGAGAATGGCTCTGTTTCTTTGGGTAAACTGGTCAGAAGTTGGCAGGGAAGAAATGCTTAAAAGGGAAATATTTGAAAGATATATCAAGACACGGAAGTTATCCAAAGAAGATGAAGAGTTCTGCGAGAAAATTGACTGGCATCCTGTGGATGAGCTTCCTCTGAAAGAATCTTTCATCAGGGAACTGGAAAAGGCAAAGAGAGAGCCTTCCGGTAAATCAATGACTGTTGATGAGTTTAGCAAGTGGTGCGATGAATTATGAATGTTGATGCATCCAAGATTCAGAGAACACTGGGAAAGCTCAAGAGGAAAAATAGTGTCTTGTTCAGGGATGTAAGGAGAAAAATCTGCCAGATTGCTCTTTGTGACGAAATTTCTGTTCAGCATTTCAAAAATCTCAGGCATGACTCGAGTGAATACAAAAGAGTTCATGTAGGTAATTTTGTCCTCACTTTTACTGTCAAAGGCAATACTGTTATCTTCAATAAGTTTGTCCATCACGATGAAGCTTACAAATGAGTCTTTTTTCTTTTTCTCTGTTTTCCCGTAAATCCTGTGTTCGGGGCAAAACATCAATTGCCAGTGTGCTGCCTGTCAATATGTGCCTGCTTTTTTCTGGTTTGATGGTTCCTGATTGCCTGCAAAGTAATAAGGGTCTGAGTCTGCAGGGGGTGCTGACGTATAGGAAGCATGAGATGTCGGCAGTGCCCCCGTGGGCGAAGACGGGTTCGTGCTGCTTTGGCCAAGCACGGCCTGGCGCATTGCTTCTGTTTTAATGGTTTGCTGTTCCAATGGCATGCCTATGAATTTGCTGAATATCCAGGCATATGTTCCTGCGAGGTATGCAAAGAACATTATGCGCAGTAATTCAATGGTGGCGAAGAGGGTGAATACTATGAGCCATGGATAGTATGGTGAGACCTGTTTTATCATTGATTCGGGGAGAAGGGCAGAGGACATGCTGGCGTTCAGTTCCTGCTCGAATCGCTCATCTATCCCGGATTTTGCCTGCGCATCAATTTGGGCCATGTTTTCTCTCAGGGCAGCAGTGCACTTGCCGCGCTCTTCTTTTGTCAGTTGGGACATCCCGGATTCCATTGAGTTAAGCAGGTCGTCTTCCATATATTCAATAAATTCGTATGTCTGCTGCTTTTGATTGTCCATAGAACCTTCTATTATTGCGGGCATTATATTGCGCATTGCATCTCCCATGTCGGATTTTAAGCGGTCCTCAGGCGCCTGCGGACTGGTGTGAAGCAATAAATATGCTGAGATGAGTATGACTATGTTCAGTACAAGGAGTGATTTTCCTGTGCTGTTTCTGGTTATGCCAAATACGCTTATCTTTTTGTAGTGCTCTTTGTCCTGGTATGATGTGTAGTATGCCAGGAATGAGGAGATAATAAAACCTACTGATACCAGAAGTGAGGCTATGGATATTCCAAGACAGAAAAGTATCAGAGGGGTTACCAGCAGGGGGGCAAGAAGTATTGTATAGTCCGGCTCTTTTGCTGATAGTGAATACAGGCACAGTATGGAATAAGATAGTGGAAATAATATGATGAATAGTATCAGCGGCGCGTAGTTTATGCCTAAGCTCTCATTGGTGAACATTTTTGTGCTCAGCCCCATTGGATTGAATATATGGTCGCCTGTTATGCCTGACTGCGAGAGGATGATGAATGACAATGCAGCTACCAATATGAATGATATTATCGTCAATTTTCTTGTTAAGATGACGACCACCTGTCTTTCCTGTGATAATTGTATTTCGGATCCTGCTTTAGAGTGCGCTTCAGCTTTTCGATATATTCGCCTATCTTTTTCCTGACAGTATTTTTTGCATTGGATAATGGGTTTGTGCTTTTTTTTTCAAATTCGTATTCTGTTGGTATCTCAGGGAGCCACATGTAGTAGAGGAGGAATGAAACCAGTATAATTATTATTATGATTATTGCTATTATTATGTTTTGCCTTATTTTTTTGTTTTTCTTTTGTATCTCGTTTTTTATTATATCCTGCTGATGAGCAAGCATGGTGCCTGTCTCGGATATTGTGTCCTCTGCTGCTGCATAATCACCTGTGACGATCTGCTGTTTGAGCTGCTTTAGAGAATCTTCTATATCTTTGACTCCTTTATCCAGTACGAGTATATATTCGTCTTTTGAGGGCATGAGGATGTTCATGTCGCGGCGAAGTTTGCGTATTTTGTTTTCCAGGTCTGCGCTGATTGAGTTTATCCTTTGTTTTGATGCATCACCGTGGGTGATTTGGAGGATGAATGATGCTGTGGTGTTTGTGCCATTGCATGATTCAATGTATATGGATATGTTGTAGTCTTTTGGTTTTGACGCGTTTGGTGAGATGATGCTTATGTTGATCGGAATCTCTTTGCCTTTTTTTAATTCAGGTATCATTCCTGAGAATTGAAACCTGAGCAGTTCTACTCCTATGTCATTGGATGTCAATTCTAATGTTATGTTTTCCAGGACCGTATCCCCGGTGTTTTTTAGTGTGAAGTTGTATGTTGTGTTTTTGCCCTGCTCAAGAGATATTTTTTCCTGGTAACCGGTGATATCCAGGGCTGCTGCGCCAGGGGCCGGGCCGGGGATGATTGCGCCTTGAGCCTGCATTTCTGATAAATTGGTGATGGTTATGTATTTTTCTTTGTTCCAGCCGCTTATTTTGAAGCCGGCGATGGTTTTCTCTGCGCTGATTTCGAAGCGGTACTTGCCGGATATTGTTATGTTTTTCAGGTTGCTGCAGGTGTATTCGCCTGTGGAGTTCAGGGTTTGAGTGTCTGTGTCGTTGTAGTTGCCCGGGCCTTTTATGAGGCATGTGACGGCTGCGCCTTCTACAAGCGTATCGTTGCCTGGGTCGTCGCTGTAATCCACGCGCCCGGATACAGATATTTTTGTGCTCTGGTTTGTGTCTATGTACCCGTCTGAGTGAATGTTTACTTCGATGTCCAGCCATTCGATGTCGATTGTTGTTGTGTTTGAGACTGTCTTTGTTGTGTCAAGTGGGGAGAGGCCTGTGACTGAAAGAGTGTAGTATTCCTCTTTTGTTTTCGGTATGTCTATGTAGAATTGGGCTTTGCCGTCTGTGCCTGTGTTCAGATGTGCTGTGCGAACTACGGTGTTTCCGGTGTTCTTTAATTGTGCTGTGATGTTTGCCATGTGGACCGGATCTGTTCCTGTGCTGGTGCCTACCTCAATTGAGATGTTGTCGCCTTGTGAGTATATTTTATCTGTGAAGTTTGTGAGTATCTGAATGGAATTTATGTAGTTTGTTATGTAGAATGTCCTGTTCCAGGATGCTGTGTTGTTCATGCTGTCTTTTGCTGCGAGGTACAGGGTTGATGTGCCTACAGTTGAGCCTGTGAAGGTGTATTCTATGTCTATGTTGCCCTGACTGCCTGTGGTGTAGGGGGAGGAGGAGGAGATTGCGGATGAGTTCACTGTGACTGCTGCGCCCGGGATGCTGAGGTACGAGGTTAAGGTTGAGTTCACTGCGTCTCCTGCCTGGTTTTTTATGTGACCCACTATCCTGAAAGTGTCGTCCGGCAGGAAGTACCAGTCAATGTCGCTGGGCTTTGCTGTGGATACGAGCGCCACATCCTGTATCTGGAGTGATGACTGGTCAAGCTGGAGCCAGATGGTGTCGTTGTAGGCTACGTTGCCTGCCATGTCTTCTACTGTGACGTTGAGGTTTACGTTTTTGTTGCCTGTTTGCGGTACTGTGAAACTGCCTTCGCATTTTCCTGATTTGTATGTGGGATTTTTTTCTACGTAGGTTTCTGATACTTTGGTGCTCCCAAAGTAGATTGCGCATAATCTGCTTCCAAGTGAGTTCATGAAGCCTGTGTGTGTGTCGGTTACGTTTATTGAGTAGTCTACGGTGTATCCGTTTTTTGTCCATGCAAGGGGAGACGGGGTGATGATGCTTATCTCTGGTTTTGTGTTGTCGGTGCCTGCGCTCATTGAGACTGCCTGCTCTGATGTGGACTCTGAGGGGTCTGCGGTTATGTATGCCTGCATGCGGAGGGTGCCTGTGTATGTTGTGTCGGGGTCGCCCGGGTAGTCGAGCCACATGAACAGCTGTTTCTGGTCGCCTGAGTCTGTGGTGGGCGTGTGGGCAGCTTCCATGTCTTTGTATGTTGTGTTGATGTAGGTTTGAGCGGATGGCGTGTCTGCGAGGGCTGCGCCGAGGGTGTTGTTGCCGACAGGTATGGTGCTGCCGCCCAAGAAGTCTGTTGATCTTGCTTTCCAGCTGTAGGGGGCGTTTGATGTTATTGTTAGCGGGATGTATGTGAGGTCATAGCCGTCTGATGTCAGTTCTGCTGTGTGATGGTTGTCTGTGTTTTTTCTGCCGGGCTCGAATTCGACTGATGATTTTGAGACCTCAAGCTGGAGATAATAGGTGTTGTTTAGTGTGATGGTCTTTGTTTTTTCTTCTGTGCCGTTGTTTGCTCTCAAGTATATGGCCCAGCTTGATGTGTCTGAGTAGCGCGATGATTTGGAGGGAGTGAAGACGAATTTTGATGTTGATGCTGTTGTGACCCGGGAGCTTGGCTTGTCTATTGCCCAACTGGTCTGCGTCGGGCGGATGTCGGCAAAGAGCTCTTCGCCGGAGTTGTTTTTCCATTCGACCCATGCGCACCTGTTTGCGCTTTGCTGGCTGTCGGTGTTGTAGCATGCGGATTGTGTGGTCAGGGCGCTGTCGTATATTGTTATTGAGAGTTCTTTTAGGGATGCGCCTGTTATGGTGAATGCGAGTGTCATCTCGTCTGTCGGCGTCATTGCGGTCGCGGGGGTTGTGGTTGCGCCGTTGTCATCTTCATAGAGCG
The DNA here is from genome assembly GCA_965370705.1 of uncultured archaeon. Taxonomy (GTDB): domain Archaea; phylum EX4484-52; class EX4484-52; order EX4484-52; family B79-G9; genus B79-G9. The sequence continues at coordinate 8,890 of CBDUVR010000017.1, forward strand.
CGAGGGAGGTTATGTTGAATGCTGATGCCGGTTGTGTGAGGCATGTGAGGAGGAGTAATGTTGCGCAGGCGAGGATTATTTTTTTTGTTTTTTGCATGGTTGTATTATTGGTTGTTGGGGTTTATATTTTTTTGATGTGGTTTTGGGATGTATTGGGAGAAGGGGGCCAGCAAGCGCCGCCTGAGTACCGGATGTTTCCTGCCTGCTCTACTTTGGGTTTGGTGACTTTGAGGGGTTTGATTTCCAGTGCGCGATGAATGCCATTAGTTTGAGCATGGTGATTATGTTGTCATTGTTGGTGTCTGCTTTGTGCCTCGTAACTAAAAATCATTGTTTGTTCGGCAATCGTTCTGATAAAACATAATACGTGGCTTTGCCCTTTCCTGTTATTTCAAAAATAACTTTTTTGACTAATTCATTTAAATCGCGCTTGGCTGTTGCCGCAGAAACTTTATTAATTATCGTATACTCTGTACTCGTCATTTTCCTGTTCCTAATCATATATATTAAAGCCTTTTTTTGTCTTTCATTTAATTGGCTCACAATCGGCTCAATATTTTTTTCTGTATCCATTTCCGGGCTAAAAATAGTTGCTACGACCCTGCTATTGCCCTTGATTTGAGGCAATCTGCTAAACTTCAAAGAATATTCCATGACTTCCTTAAATATTCTGTTCCAGCCTTCTCCCATCTCTTCAATATATCTTATCTTATTCAGGCTTTTTACAATAACAGGATTTCTCGAATATTGCTCTTCGAGGATATTTCTTTCATTCACATTTCCTCCAAAGCCGCCGGGAGAGTCAAATTCAATCCTGTCTTTATATATCTGCCCTGAGTGTCTGTGGATATGCGCGCTACATCTGTTATCCGGTTATTTAGATGGATTAGTGAAGATTTAAGCAGGTTATTGGTGAAACTTATAAAGTGCATCGGTAAGTTTTTGGTTTAAGTTACCGATGAATACTATAACTTTAAATATATTGAATTACAAAATATATGGATGGATGCGAATGTTAATATTGGGGTTAATATCAATATGAATAAAACTGAGATTATTGAGATTCTACTGGACTGGAATTTCTGGAAAAAGGACATATATACAGGAGTCAGGAGAGAGAAGGTATTAAACAGGATGAAAAAACTTGCGAAAATGAAAGAGATTGTGGTTGTCAGTGGCGCAAGAAGGAGTGGGAAATCCACGATTATTGTGCAGTTTTGCAGTGATTTAATAAAAAAGGGTGCTAAAAGGGAAGATATACTTATTATTAATTTTGAGGACCCACGATTCAGGAACATGAATCTGGATCTTTTGAACAGGATTTATGATGTGTACAGGTCAGAAGTTTGTCCTGAGCCAAAAGAACAATATGTGGTGCTTGATGAGATTCAGATTGTAAATGGATGGGAAAAGTTTGCGCGGTTTTTGCATGAGAATAAGAAAGCCCATGTTTTTGTTACCGGGTCTAGCTCGAGGCTTTTGAGTTCTGAGTATGCTACTGTGCTTTCGGGGCGGCATGTGGATGTTGAAATGTATCCCCTTTCTTTTTTGGAGTTTCTTGAGTTTAAGGATGCGGGGATAAAAAGCAAACTGGATGCGGCTGCAAAGCGCCACGTTATTAAAAAACTGTTTTCTGAATATATGCGCCTCGGGGGTTTCCCGAAAATTGCACTTGTTGATGATTTTGAAAATAAGAAGGAGTTGTTAAATTCGTATTTCAGGGATATTATTATAAAGGATGTTGTTTTGCGATACAGGATAAAAGATGTTGATAAACTTGAAGACCTGGCAAGATATTATCTTTCTAATATTTCTTCTGTTCAGTCGTTCAATAAGATTAAGAATATTTTAGGGCTTAGCCTTGATACGGTGGAGAGATACTCGAGTTATTTGTCTAATGCATATTTTGTATTTTTTGTGAAGAAGTTTTCTTATTCTGTTAAAGAACAGATTTTGAATCCAAGAAAGGTTTATTGTATTGATACAGGTCTTAGAAATGCCGCAGGGTTTGTTTTCTCAAAGGATGAGGGCAGACTAATGGAAAATATTGTTTTTCTTGAGCTTAAAAAGAGGGGGTCAGAAGTATATTACTGGAAGGATTCAAAGCAGAAGGAAGTGGATTTTGTTGTGAAAGAAAATGAAGAGATAAAATGTGCGATTCAGGTGTGCTGGAATCTTGATAATGAGAAGATAAGGATGAGAGAGGTAAGTGCTTTGATGTCTGCAATCAAAGAGTTAGGGTTAAAAGAAGGGTTGATAATTACTGAAGATTATGAGGATGAAGTGAAGATTGATTCAAAGAAGATAAAGTTTGTGCCGTTGTATAAGTGGCTGATTGGATGAATATAATACTTATTGGTGAAAGTTGTAAAGTGTATCGGTAAGTTTTTGGTTTAAGTTACCGATGGAGATGGTAGGTTTTGGTGGCACATTCTGATGTTCCTGAGTATTTTCGATTTTTTGCCTTGTGTGAAGTTCGTTTCTGTCAAGAAATTCCAGTTCTGCCATGCTATGGTTGAGTGAAGGATTGCCAGAAAGGGAGTAATGGAAAAACAACTCCTGTGGGATCCAATGCGCACCTGTCTGTGCTTTGTCTGTGTTGTAGTGAGCGGTCCGTTGGTCTGTGCGCTGTCGTATATTGTTATTGAGAGTTCTTTGAGGGATGCAGCGGTTATGTCAAAGCAAGTT
>CBDUVR010000018.1:0-11522 GCA_965370705.1 uncultured archaeon
CCGCATCCTTCGTATGCCCAAGCACCCAGCCGAGCTTCACATAAGCAGTCTCAGGCAGCATATCCTGAAGATACACAACACCAATGTCATGCACCTTGCGCCCCTCGCCATAGACAAACGGATCCAGCCGCCCGTAAAGCGTCTGCGCAGCAGCGCACACAACAACCCCTGAACCTATCGCGCGCTTAAGCGCAGGCAGCCAGTTATACTTTGACTCATCAGTGCCCACGTGCCCGAGCCCCGTAGCTTCAATGACAATTCCCCTGTACCCGTCCTTGACAAGATAATCAACAAGCGAAGGACTCGCCCCGGGATAATACTTGATAAGCGCAACCTTCTCCTCAAACTTCGCATCAACACTAACCTTCCCCCCGGACCTCTTACTATAATTATCATTAACAACCTCAATCTTTCCTGTAGGATATACCTTTGCAAGAGGCAGGTCATTGATAGGCCTGAAAGTATTCCTTGCCGAAGTATGCATCTTCCTGACCTTCGTCCCCCTGTTCAGCAGGCAGTAATCATCAGACGACTCGCCGTGCCCACAAAGCACAACCTCTGCAATGTCACTATACCCCGCAGCATAAGCCGCGCACGTCAGGTTAAGCACAGTATCCGTGCTCCCCCTGTCAGTTGACTTCTGCGAATAAGTCAGGACAACCGGCTTCGAAAGATTCTTCAGCATAAAAGAAAGAGCAGCCGCAGTATAATGCAGCGTATCAGTCCCGTGAGTTATGATGACACCCCGAGAGCCTTCATTCAAAAGCCTCGCAGCCGACTCCGCAAGCTTCCTCCAGTGGACAGCACTCATATTCTCAGAAGCTATAAGAAACGGCTTCTCAATTTTTCCAAACCGCACAATCCTCTCAAGCTCAGGCACAATAAAAAGCAGCTGCCCAGGCTCCATCAGCCACTTCACGCCCCCGGTCTCATAAGATATCCTCGAGCTAATGGTTCCCCCTGTTGCAATAAGAGACACCAAAGGAACCCCCTCCCTTGCCTCAGCATCAACAGACGGGAACACCTCAAGCCTCCTCCCGCTCGACACCTTCTCAACAGAAGCACCGCTGCGCCACCGGACGCCGACATTATAGCCCGAATCCAGCTTCAGCACCAGTATATCACTATCTCTCTCAGGCCGCGGGATAATGATACCCTCAAAAACATCCTCACCAACAGTAACGCGGACACGGTCCCCGAAACCAATCTTCTTCTTCCTGAACAGATTCTCAATCTCTTTTGAATACATAACAACCAATAATTGTAGCAACATGCTTAAAAATCTTAATCATTCATTTCAACGCTTCATCTTCTCTTGCATCTTTCAGCTTCTTCTTATCTTTCAACTCAAAACGGTTTTCATCTGTTATAACTGTTCGGCCTGTTTTTTGCTCAATTTCTTTTCTTGTATTTCCCGCAATTTCCCCGCCTTCTCTTGCGAGTTTTTTGTTCTCGTCAAATGTTTCCGGCATCTTGTTTTTTGAAATTTCTGTTGTTGTTGCCTCTGCCAGCATATTGAGAACCAGTTCCAGGTTAGACATATTGTCCCGCAGGTTTTCCTTTTTCAGATTCTTGAAATATTTATATTCTTTTGTTGACATTCCTGCCCATGCCATTGTAATTTCGTCAGTTAAAATTGCATATTCTAAGCCTTCCTCTACATTTCGCTTGTCCCATTCATCTGTTAGCTCTTTTCTTACTTCAATTGTTTTTAATCTCTGGTTAATCCATTCTTTTGAATATCCTTTATTCAGGTAAGTTTTGAGCGCCCTGTCAATTGCTTTTTGCGGGTCTGCCAATTCATCAATTCTTTCAGTCCCGACTTTTGCAAGCCATAACTTGAATGGTTCTGCTTTAGGGGAGGGTATTGACTGGACTAACCTTAAAATTGATTTCGTATCCCCAACATCAGTCAAATAATATTTACCATCTGAAGACATCATTTTCAGTTGACTACAATTTGTAGCCAACTGACTTCCTTCCTGTTTTAATCTTGTTTTTAAGACACTCCAATACTTTCGAGGATTAGGACTCTCGGTTAAAATCGCAATTACATCAACAACACTAAAAAACCACTCTTCTTTATCTTTATCCCAGATTCTGCGAACCTGTTTGTCATTAAACAAAACAATTGAATTTTTTTTATTATCCATATTATAACCAGCTCATAATTTTAGTATTTTTAAGGATGCTATATTGACCATAACGCCGCGGAAAAAATCCTCATACCCTCATTTATCCACAATATCCACGACCTGCACCTGGAAAAAATCCGCGCCGCTCTCAAGAGTGATCCAGACAGTATAATTAGCTGTCGCAGTATTGAAAAAATTAACAATCCTCCCGCGCGCAAGCTCACTCCCGACCTCCCGCGCATAATTATACCCGGTCCCCGCAAGCGCAGAACCGTCAATATGGATCGTGACATTATCAGTAATCGCCTGGTTCCTGTCCTTGAAATTGATCCCGTCAATCAAAAAATCAGGATTCATGGAAACATGATTCAAAGAAGAGCCGTACCTGCTTACATTCACAAGAATATGCTCATTCTCCAGGTAATAATAAGCAGAATCATTATAAACACTCACATTAGTATTGGATGAGAACCATAGATTCCCGATTCTTCTCTTACTCCTCGCAGAAATCACCTCCGCATTGGTTTTCATCTCATAGTATATCATATCATTATCCCCGTCAACTGTAATGTGCCCACCTTTTATCTGTATCGGAAGAATTCTCGTGGACCCCGGGCCCGCTGATGCAACATCCCTCACCACCCGGTCAATGGACGCAAGCACATCCTTTGCCTGGTCTATTGCAAGCATATCTTTCATCTCACTGATTCCCGGGGCGGAAAGATGCATGACAAGAATAACAGCAGAGACACTGATAGCAAGAAACAGAACACCTCCAATCATCTCAGACACAGCTTTCCTTTCCATTCACACAACCCCTTACACTTAACATCTATCTGTTCTCCCTAATATATCAATTTATCTCACAATCTCTCCATATCTCTCCCTCAGACTCCATCCTTGCATCAAACACATCAAAAACCCTTCTTATCATATTGAATTGATAATTTTTCTCGACAATATCACCCTCACTGTCAACATACGTAAAATTACAGCTGAACAAAAAGCTATCCGGGACCGAAACAAACCGGAACGTGCTGAAATTACCGTCATCAAGCTGCAGATTCAAAAGCTCCGTCCCGCCAAGAGAAAGATTCACACTCCGCATCTCTGCCCCAAGGAAATTGGCTACAGTCAGATTCAAATCATCGCCTGAAGGCAGGCCGACAATGTAAAACCCGCTGATGTTCGAATTATGCTCTGCAGCGTATCGCTTCAGGAACTCAACATAAATCGCAAGTCCCGTCTCCAGGTATTCTGACGTGCGATTCTCACTCAAAATTACATTTACTGCATCCTGGGATTCTGCCATTATATTATCGAACATATTTTTATCCCCGTAAGCAATATCAACACTATCTGTTGCCCTTGACCCCATAAGCACAATCGTCGTCAGCGTCAAGCTGAAAATCAGCGCCGTGATCAACAGCCACTGCCCTTTTCTTTTTCTCATGCCACAACTCACTTCCATAAGAAAACCTCGACTATTGTAGGCTGGAACCAGCCCTCTTTCCCTGAAAGGATATATGTCACAACCCCGATCGCCCTGTCCTTGGGAACATAGGAAAGTATCTCTTCATTATCAACAATAAGAACATAATCAACAGTTGCATTATTCAATGTCTTTATTTCAACATTGTTCACACCCTCAACAGTAGAGGAAGTAACATCCAGCCTGATTGGCCCGCCCGGATGCACGCCGCCATACGAAAATATCTCTTCCCCGTTTCCATATACCCTCGGACTCGTAGCATTGATAAAGTCCACAACAACATACGCATCCTTAAAATACGAACTATTGACAGTATAACTGATATTCACTCCTGCATAAGACTCCTCTGAAAACACAGTGCCAGAAGAGGCATTAGCTTTTGATACACCAACAGTATAACTCAGGCGTGATGGAACCGTCATGTTCAAAGCACTCTCAACCACACTAAGGTTTGATGCATTGCCAAGAATATAATCATCCAAAACACCACTCTTGTCCAGGTTTTCAATCGCCAGAGCCACAAAATTCCTTGTCGACCCGCTTACCTTATCTTCCACCGGGACATGCGGGATAACATAAAAGAGAAACGTCAGTAGCATAAACAAGCTTAATGCTCCTTCAAGTGTCCTGATAAACCCCTTTTTATTGTTATACAGAGCATAATTCATCTGTAATCTACTCCATCCACGTATAGATTTTCACGATTCTCTGGCTTGTCCTCCCGTACCTGTCGATAACAATAATCGGGTATCGCGTCACATAAACATTCCTGTCTGTCGGCGTTTCTTCAGACACGACTATGTAAATACCTTCCTCGTATAACAATGAAACTGCAGGCGAGTCAAACACAAGCCTTACCTTGTACTCACCTGTCGTTATGCCCCTCTTCTGACCAGCCACATCCCACCTGCACCTGAAATCCCTGCTCGTGTCAAATGGTATCGCCATTGACGAGACATTGCAGGTGACGGTGCCAAAAACACCTCCTGCCAGATCAACTATTGAGCCACTCAGATTACCTGACACATCAACATTGCCAATGTTTTGCACCGTGCCATTAAGCTTAAGAACATCACCAGTCCCAAACTCATTCTTATTGAGACTCACATTCACGAAGTCCACATAATATGAGTCAAGTATTTTCAGCTCTGGGTGTACTATCGTGAAGCCGGCGCAGTTTGTATTGTTCCATACGACTCTCACGTCCACAGAATAGTTATTGGTCTGCTCTTTGGATGGGACTGATATGTCAGAGGCTACAATGGTTGAGACATCTTTGATCAGGAATCCCAGGTAATAGTAGTTCTCAATAATGCTCCATGGCCCATATATTGTGGGTCCTCCTGTCTGGGTTATTGAAACATTCACACCATCGGCATCACTGTCAGTGCTTGTTATATTCATCCACAGCACAGAAGGCTCCATTGTGTGGATGGTGTCTGGTACAAAGTAAGCATCTATATCAAACCCGATAGTTGTTGCAGCATCCTGGCTGTAATTCGCTTCATTATAGCATCCTTTCTGCGCAGTCACATTAAGTGGTATAGAGCAATAAGTAGGTCCGGGTGGAGGTGTACAGGAATAGTTGTAGACTTGCGTAGACGGGTTATATTCCATGAGCGCATTAACAAGATCACATGAGGCCCCAAGCGACATATTCAAAAAGAGTATTGCATCTCCGATATAGACCCCGCTGATAGTGTCATTGTAGCTGCAGTAGACATCAATTTTTCCTCCAATCTGGTCGAACCAGCAGTCGGCGATGGTCGTTAAGGGTGAGACATTGAATTGCTGCGAGACATTATATTCATTGAGAACATCATATTCTGCAGATACATTCACATACATTATTCCTGTCTCATTTACACAGCCAAGGTAAAATGTTGCGTTTGCCTCCCCGCTGCTTATCTGGGTTTCAGATGTGTTGAGTGTCTCACCTGTTATATTCATAAGTTCGAATGTCGCATTTCCGCTGTCGACCTGGCTGTCGTTCTCTACAAAGTATATGCTAACCTCGAGCTCAACATCCTGGAATGAATAATATGTGGAATGAATTGTAGTTGCATTGTAGATAATTGACAGGTCATCTATTTTGGATCTTGTCGCATTCTCCATATAATTGCTATTGTTCAGGTTGTTTGTCGCGTTTACATGAAAGTAAATTTTGCCTATATCTATACCTGAATTTAGCTGGAAGAATGCGCAATATTTCAGGGGCTCAGGAACAGTGCACAAGCCGGTATCCATAAGCGTAGTATTGAGAATGGCTCCATAAGGCTGCTCAGTTGCCAGGCGCACTGACTTCACACCAGAGCCGCTACTATTTACGATGCACGATATTTCAATAGCTGTTGATGCTCTCGTGTCATTATCAATCAGATAGGGAATACTTGTACAATCTGAAATTTCAGGAAGAGTTGTGTCAATCCTTATCATAGTTGTATTTTTCATGGTTTCTCTGTTGCCGACAGTGTCATTTGACCAGTACCTTATGTACCCGCGGCACACAGAATCCGGCGGGCATGTAAACTCCGCATAATTCCCGCTGATATTCGGGATGCAGTCATTTGTCTCATCGTCTATGCAATACATCGTTGCATTGCAGCCCGATTCACTATCCATGCAGGAAAGATATATTGTCTGGCTCTCGTCTTTCCAGTTGCCTGTGGCATTGTCTGTCGTTGCCGGGGGTATTGTGTCTATTTTGAAAAGAATCGTCTCCGACATTCCTGTATTGTTTGCATTGTCAACGCAGGTTACATTCACATAGTGGCCGCATTGTGCAAGGCCAGCCATAATTGTCGTATTCTGGGTACCCCGGGGAATATAGCCGACAAATTCATTAATATTGTCAAATGTCCTGTTGCATTCAAGCAGCGCATCCATGTTATCATCAGCATAAAATGTAAGGTTCAAAGTTGATATATTGTACCACGTATCATTCACAGGAAAGAGCAGGTTTACGACTGGCGAGGCTGTATCAATTGTCAAAGTCCTTGTCTCTGTCTGGTTTGTATTGCCGGCGAGGTCGATCGTGTATGCGCTGTATTCATACTGCCCGTCCTCAAGGTCTGTGAAATTGTGGAAGAGGCGGTAGAGCTTTGTGTTGTAGCTTGCGTTGATTTCCTCAGGGCTGAGAGCGCGGTTGTAGATGCGGACTTCGTCGATGGTGCCGTTGACATTGTTTCCTATGGTTAAATTATTCGTAGTGGTGTTAATAGAACCAGACAATGATTTATTACTTTTCAATTCACCATCAACATACAACCTCTGCTCAGAACCATTATATGTTAATGCAATGTGATGCCATGCCTTTGTTATCTGTGCCGTAACATTTTGGTTGTTTATGTAACCATAAACATTTTGGTCATTATCTATCTGCAGTTCATAAGTGTCCATTCCTTTTCCAACTATTATTGCCATAGGCTCACCCCACTCCTCAAAATAATGATCAAAATTACCAGCTGTCCAAGATGAACCTGAATCAGTAGACAGCCCAGCATTACCACCAGCATAGGTTCCAGCAACACGTAAATGCCAGCTTATATAGTTACCGGCAGGCTTATTTCCACTTGGAGCTGCAATAATTAGGGCATATTTGGTATTAGCTTGTAGCGTTGCAGTATTAGTGAGGCTTATCTCATTCCAGCCATCACTATATGTATCTATACTACCCTCTGCAAGGTTAGCTCCTGTTGGATACCCACTAGCATTAGTAGCTCTTATGTAGGCATAAATAGTGCCTGGTGAACCATCTTTAATGATGCTAAATTTAATCTTGGTAATTTTATGGGTTGAAGATGGGGTGAAAGTCTGATAACGCCAACGAACTCCATATACCTCACCCCAATTATCAGCACCTGTGTCGTAATGCTCATACTTGGTAGTCGGTAAATTATAGGCATTATCTTTTAACCAAGCTTCAATAGTAATCGCATCAGTGATATTCAAACTGGTATCATTTCCGCAATCAATATAACTATTAGAAATATCATCAAATATGCATGCTTCCCCGTATTTTCCAGAGACACCACAATTGACTCCGCTCTTAATTTCTCCGGGGTTACTGTAAGTAGAGTTATCAAACACATGTGTCGAATTTCTCGAATCGAAGGACCAGTACCCGACCAGCGAGCGGTTCCAATCAATAAAGGAAGATGTGATGGATGAGTCAGTTACTGTTACGTTTATGTAGACATGGTCCATGTACCTGTATTCATTGTCCTGCGGAGTCGGAGGCATGAATTGTATCTGTGGAATTATAGTATCATACGCGAACCAAAAAGTGCTTTTTGCAGTGTTATTCAGGGTATCATTGCATCGAATTATGATGTTATAACGCTGATTTGTTAGCGAACTAGTATTTTGGAAGCTGTACGGGCTGACTGTTGTTTTTGAGATGAACGCACTTGAGTTTGTCCATATTGTATCGATGTAGGTGTTGTCTGTGCATGTTCCATTGAGTGATGGCGCATAATTAAGATATGTATTATTCAATGGAAATGTATGGATTATCGCCGGCACTGTATTATCAATAGTAAGACTGCCCGGCGGGTTAAAGTATGCACTGTCATTGAAGCTATCAGTTGCATTGCATCTTATGTCCACCCCTGTTGCTGAAGGGAACGATGATATATCCCAATCGTAGAGTCCGTCAGGGTCTGAGGTATTCAGGTTCAGCCATGTGCCGGTCCTGTTAGTCTGGATATTGTATGTCACATCATCTTCTGGATTGATATCAGTTGAACCTGAGCAGTTTATTGTGATTGTATGATTATCACCACCATACAGACCTGTAATCGGAGTTAACGTAGTCGGCACTGTCGGGAGGGTGTTTGGAACCTCTGCTGTGTCTGTACCTGAGTGCACAGTCACCACAGTATCATCCACATGGAACCTGCACCACCATGTGCCCTTCGCTCCCAGGGCATTGGTTACACTCGCAGTATAAGTATCTCCATTTACTGCAGGCCCCCCGTTAGTCGTCTCATTGTAGTTCGGTGCATCTTCAGAATGGTACTGATCCCAGATATCATACGTCACAGTCAGCGAATCAAAGTCAGCATCTGTTATAGTCGAATTGCACTGGATATCATCTCCGATATAGAATATGCTCACATTGAACTGTGCAGGTGCAATCCCAGGCAGTGTATTATTCACTGTGAACACCTGCATTGCCGTATTATTTGTGTTTCCCACAGAGTCATTTGCATATATGAGCCATCCAATATCATTCCCCTGTGTTGAGAATACAGGCTTTGTTACATTGCTCCAGTCCGCCAAACTTGCAGTTGTATTGACCCATACCCCGGAATCATTCCAGCTGAATATGTATACATCCAGCCCTGCGGTTCCTATATCGTTCCACAGTGCATAGAACTTCACAGAGTCATTCACTTTTATGTCAGTATCATTAACCCCAAGATTGATGAACTGTGGTGCTGTGTTGTCAGCATCTACGTTGTCAGTATATTCTGTAGAGTTGTCGTAGCTGTCATCCAGGCGGCAGTGTATTGTGTGGACTGCCATATCAGTCCATGAGTTAATGAACCCGCATACTGCGTCTGTCCCTGCAGGAGTTGATGTTGAATTGCACAGGTCTTCAAGCCCTGATGCAGACCCGCACCTCAATATGTACTGGTCACTGTCAGCATCATCTGCACCTTGCGTTGTGATGTTCACAGCCTGCCCGTTTGCGACTACAGGCTGCGTGATTGCTATCCCTGTCATGGTTGGCGGATTATTTATCCTGAAAGTCTTTGTCCATGACCCAAAATTATCTGCATAATCGCTTGCATTTAGTGTTATTGTATAGTTCCCGGGCAGCCATTCAGCTATGTTAACTGGATATGTCATGTTGTACCATTCAATGTATGCTTCCACATCAGTGATTTCTCCACTGAAATTGGAATGGACAGTATATCCTGTACTATTTACAATTGTCATGTTGACTTCAGTGAGATGGTCGTTTTCTGCCCTGACGTCGAGATTAAATGTATTGTCTGAATCCGGGTGGACTGTACTATTATCAGCAGCAGGGTAATAGAAATGTGGCACCGGGTTGACATTATCTATGTACACTTTATAGTTTGCGGATTTGGTTTCAGCAAACGACATGTCTGTGCAGTTTACGTACCATTCTATATCTTCTATGTGCTCGGCTGGCCCTACATTGTATGTCACATTATTTGTTTCTGCTGGGTCTGTTTCATTATATAGCAAGTTCCATCCTGTTCCATTGTTCTTCCACAATTCGCAGTAGTCCACGTCTGCTATTTCATCCTCATCAGTCACATTGTATGTGAAATTGAATGTGTCTCTCCTGTAGTCATAATTCGCCGGTTCCAGCAGCGTTATCTGCGGGTAACTGTTGAGCACAGTTTCAGAATCGCTTACAAGTGTCGAGTTTGCATCCTCAGTTACAGCCTTTGCAAAACAGGATATTATGTCTCCTTTATCGCATCCAGGGTTGCTGCAGTCATATGAGTCTACATTCGACCAGTCCTGCAACGTTCCTGATGTATCATTGAACTTGTAGTAATATTCTATTGTGTCATAGTCATCATCTATTGATCCTGTCGCAGTACACGCAACTGTAGTATTAGTATAAACTGCACCGGGAGGCTGCATATCAATAGGGTCCGGTGCAGTTGGTGGTGTGTTCTGGATGGTTGCACTATTAGATGAATTGTACCATTCTGACCACTCGTACCCGTCGTGTACTCTTGCAGAACAGTTTATGACAGCACCTTTGTCAAGGCCGGGTATCGATAAGTTTAAAGTAACCCCATGCTCACCAGTTATAATTTCACTATTATTGTACCATCTGTATTCCCTTGACTGTTCAGAATCTTCATTATCATCATCGTTGAATACCTCTCCAGTACAGTTTATGATGTCGTCTGTTCTTGGTTCAGTATCGTTAATGTATGGAACCGGGTTGAGGAATGGCACCTGATTTCTCACAGTAAACTTTCGTATTGTGCCATTACCAGTGTTTCCAAGTGTATCATTTGCAAAATATTGCCATGTCACATTGTCATGTGCCGTATAGTTATCAGCCGTAAGCGTGATATAGTACTCACTGCTTAGATTTGCATAGACTGTATAATTGTAGAATAATGTGCCATTTATTGCCACTCTCACCCATACAGTATCTATTGATGAATGTACATCATTCACAGTTGCATTAATCTGTATAGTCTCTTCTTCATTTGGTATTGTTGTGTTTGCCTCGCCTGAAATTGCCGGGTTTGTATTGTCTACCAACACTTCGCCGCTGGAGTAATTTGCAGTGGATGAATAGCCATCACTCGCATTGCACCAGATGTAATAAGTATCAGAATTCCACGTATCCATATCGCACGTCTCATTATTGTCATCTGCAGTATTTTCAAAGCATGTGTATGTTTTATTGAATTCAGAGTTATCTACGTCTCCATAGCAGCTGATGAGTAACGTATCTTCTGCATCAAGATCTTGGGCATTCCATTCCACAGTGTAGTTTTCAGTAGTCATGTCATCTGTTCCGTCTGGTTCAGTTACCATAATAGCCGGCACTTGATTGGCTACCGTGAACTGCTGCTGGCTGCTGAAATTATTATTGTTTAGCGTATCGTTCGCATACCATCTGTACGTCACAGTATCGTGTGCTGTATAATTCCCAGACAGTATTGTGAAGTAATACTCATCTGTGATGTTCGTTGTCACAGTATAGTTTTTTGTGCCGTTCCATTCGAGGATGATGGTATCTGGTCTTATTTCATTTAGAGTTACGTTTATCTCCACATCCTGATCCTCATTTGGCGGGTCCGGGTTTCTTTTATGTCCTGAGAATACAGGCACTGTATTATCAATAGTAAGACTGCCCGGCGGGTTAAAGTATGCACTGTCAT
>CBDUVR010000019.1:0-11419 GCA_965370705.1 uncultured archaeon
TATACCAGTTTAAAGGTGTTACTATGGAAATGCCATACTCAGCAGAAATAAAGTTACCAGAAATAGTTCATCTCGGCGATGAATTTGTCGAAGATTTAGACTGGAGGGAGATAGAGTTACTTAATGCAAGATTACGTACTCTTGCAAAAAACGAATATACCACTACACTGAATGAAGGAATAATCATTCCTTTTAGAGAGGCATTCAGGAAAAAAGCAGTCTCGAAAGCAAAAGAAAAAGTTGGCGCAGATACAAAAGGGATAGTGCGCAAGTATGAATTTTCTGAAGTTTTTGATGATATGAAATTCGTTTTAAATCTGCCTGCCCATAGAACCCGCCATGAAGTTGTTTCATCGAGATTCAAAGATATTCTAGAGGATATAATATACGATACAGGGATACGTGTGGGAAGAGACGAGGTCATACCGCTCAATAAATTTCCCTATGCTTCCGTAGACTACCTTATAGCTCAAATGAAGAGACTTCGTAAGGAAAAAACAACCAGATATAATGACGGTAAGTTGATAATAAAAAGTTCAGATACTGACGAATATCTTCCCTGGGATAAAGAAATTGAAGAAATGAATGTTTATTTTGATGGCACTCATTCCAGAGTTAACGATATAACTGCCAACGAATATTATGAAGCTAGAAGTTTAAGAGAACGTATTGAGAATTATTTGGGACGCTCTAAGGGAAGACTAATAAGAAAATTTGACATACCTAAAAGATTGGAAGAAAGCATATCCTTTCCGATAAATGTAGGAGATACTGTGATAAGGTACCTGTTTTTTTGCCAACCTTCAGCAGAATATGGCGAAATTTGTTCTGGACTTGAGGGAAAGAAAACAAAGAAAATAACACAAAACACCGGAGATTTGAACATCCTCAGGGAACTGGCATTTGAAGAAAATCCGGATAAATCCATTTGGAGAAAAGAGGAACTAAATGTCAATACCCGACCAGCTGATGGAAATTATGAAATTGGAAAAACAACAATTTCAAGACTACGCGAAGATAATTGGGAACAAAGAACATATTCAGTCCTCAGGGAGGACAATAAAATCTATGTGAATATCAGTGATGTATCGGACATATTAAGAATACTGACCCAAAAACATACATCGTACCCAACCCGGTTAAAAATAGATTTTTTCCCGGCACATTCAGCATATTTGAGACAACCGTAAACTTCTTTGATAACGTGATATAAAGGAAAAATACACAACAAACAGACAGACATTTATATATTTGATGAGACAACAATCTTTCTGGTGATAAAAATTAAGCGCACCCCCAGAACTTCAGCGCTTCCCTGAACAAATAGATATTACTTATTTTCAGATAATCTTTTCAAATACTCCGGATACTCTTCATCTATTTCACTCTTAAAGAAGTCAGTGATTATCTTAGCATCTTTTTCATCATATTTCCGATTCCTTAATACGTCATCCTTTAATATGTCATCAGGCTGGATTACAAACACCTTTTGATCCTCACTTTTAAAAACATCGAATGCAGCATATATTTTTAACAAACCGCGATCGGTCTCCTGGGACCATAATTTATCTCTTAACTCATTGTATTTGTTATTTACATCACTCATTCGTGCTTTTCGGCCGTCAATAGTGATTATTCCGTTTTTTTCGCTACATTTTCCAAAGAATACTGATTCATATTTGCCATTATCTTCTCCATACTCAGCAACAATCAAACGATATGTATCTTCAGGCATACATTTTAAATAATGAGATAACTTTATAATTCTTTCGATTGTCACTACTTATTTATAACCAATCAACACACAGCCATATTCCACACAACAGACAGACATTTATATATTTGATGAGACAACAATCTTTCTGGTGATAAAAATTAAGCGCATCCTCATAACCTCAGCCCTCCCCTACGCAAACGGCTCCCTGCACCTCGGCCACCTGTGCTCAACCTACCTCCCCGCAGACATTTTCGTGCGCTACCACAGGCTAAAAGGAAACGACGCCATCTACGTCTGCGCAACCGACGAGCACGGCACCCCGATAGAGATAAACGCGAAAAAAGCAGGCCTCAAGCCAGAGGAATTCGTGAAAATATACAGAAAAGAGCACGCAAAAGACTTTAAAGACATGGGAATAAGCTTCGACATATTCTACCACACCCACTCAGAAGAGAACAAAAAATTCGCAAGCCTCTTCTTCAAAAAAGCAAAAGAGAAAGGCTCAATCTACACAAAGAAAGTAGAGCTCATGTACTGCCCCAAATGCGCACGCTACCTCCCCGACCGCTTCCTCAAAGGCACATGCCCGAAATGCAGTGCACCCGGCCAGTACGGGGACTCGTGCGAAAAATGCGGCGCAACATACCAAACAAGCGACCTCATAGATCCATACTGCGCAATCTGCAAAACAAAGCCCGAAAAGCGCACTCAGGAACATTACTTCTTCCGCCTGACCCAATACGAAAAACAACTCAAAAAATGGCTCACAACAAACAGGCGCATACAAAAAGACGTCAAAAACTACGTACTCAACTGGATAAAAGAAGGCCTCAAAGACTGGGACATCACAAGAACAGGCCCCTACTTCGGCTTCCTCATACCGGGCGAGACAAACAAGTACTTCTACGTCTGGCTTGACGCGCCCATAGGCTACATCTCATCCACAGCAAAATGGGCAGAGACGCACAACAAGAAATGGGAAAACTACTGGCTCGGCAAAAACACAGAAATATACCACTTCATCGGCAAAGACATAGTCTACTTCCACTTCCTCTTCTGGCCCGCGCTCCTGATGGCAGCCAACTTCAGCCTGCCGGCAAACATCCCGACAAGAGGATACCTCACAGTAGAAAAAGACAAGATGAGCAAATCGCGCGGCACGTTCATACTATTGCGCGACTACCTCGACAGGTTCCCCCCTGACTACCTGAGATACTATCTCACTTCAGTCACATCAAACAACACAACAGACGTCGACTTCAGCTACCTCGACCTTCAGGCAAAAGTAAACAACGACCTGAGCGACACCTTCGGCAACCTTGCACACAGGGTGCTCACATTCACCTGCAGCAATTTTGACTCAAAAATACCCCCCTGCGCTAAACTAAACAAAAAAGACAAAGACTTTGACAAAAAAATAGATGCGCTCCCAAAAAAAGCCGGAGCCCTGATAGAAAAAGTCGAGCTAAAAAAAGCACTGGAGGAACTCATGGACTTTGCGCGCGAATGCAACAGGTACTTCAACTCAAACGAGCCCTGGAAGACAATAAAAGAGGACAGGGAGCGCACAGGAACAATATTATACCTTTCCCTAAAAGCAATATCACAGTTATCAGTCCTCATGGAGCCCTTCATCCCATCCATCTCAAAAGACCTCCAAAAAACCATGAACATAAAAAACCCCAAATGGGGAAAAATCACAGTCAAAGCAGGCGCAAAAATCAACACCCCCAAACCGCTCATCACAAAAATAACAGATGATGACATAAAAGAAGACCCTTTTTCAGCACTTGACCTCCGGGCAGCCAAGATACTTTCGCTAAAAGACCATCCCAACGCAGAAAAGCTCTATGTAATGCAGATAACTCTCGGCAAAGAAAAAAGGCAGCTTGTAGCAGGCCTGAAGGAGCACATAAAAAAAGAGGATTTACAAGGCAAAAACATAGTAGTAATTGCAAATCTGGAATACGCAAAACTAAGAGGAATAGAATCCCAGGGCATGCTCCTTGCAGCAGACAACGGAAAGGATGTAGCAGTCCTTACAGCAGAAGGCGCAAAACCAGGCGAAAGCATCTGCGCAGAAGGCATTCCAAAAAAGCCCGCCATGAAAATAAAATTCAGCGACTTCCTGAAGCTCGAAATGACGGTCACAAAAAACAAACAAATCACATACAAAAACTCAATTCTAAAAACCGAATCAGGAAAACCAGTCAGAGCAGACATTGATGAAGGCGCCAAAGTAAGATGAAATCGTAAATTCTGCATGCCCTTTCTTTCAATCATTACTAAAAGGTATTTAAAAATATCTCAATAAGTTCTACAAGGTAAGAAATATGAACCAATCAGACCTATTCTACGAAGAAGTGACCAAAAATATTCGAACTTATTTATTTAAACACGAACGTGAACCTAAAACAGGAGTAGAACTAGCACTTGAGTACTTCGCCAGTCTTCAGGGGCCAACTAAATATGATAAGCTTGCCAGAAATTTTGCTGATATTGGTTTGCTTGTTGGCGGGGCATTGGAAATACAGAGCAGAACCAATAAAGGTAAACCAAGAAACTTAAAACTTGACGGAGCTGTGATAAAGGATGCTCTCAATGTTTATAAAAATAAAAGAATAACACCAGAAGCAATTGCAGGCACGTTACAATTGAGTTATGAATATTTTAAGGAAATAACTGGTGAGGATTATAATAGTTTCGTTGACGCGGTTTCTTCTGCCTATAACTCAGCAATGCAGGAGCATGGTATTGTAGTTCCAGACAATAACCCGGAGGATTTTCTGATAAAAACAGTATTAAGGCAGAAAATCCACATAAACGTGCGTAAAATTGAAGAGGCATTTTTAGCTACTACATGCAATGAATGGGAAGAAAAGGTATTGAACGGTGATGTGAGCGATTATACGATAGCGGTGCCAGTAAGATTAGGGCAGTATGATACTACTCCGTCAATCTTCATAAGCCAGAATAATGAAGTTATAATAGAAGAAGTTCTCGCGAATTTAGAGAGAATAGATGAACTTACAGAACTTCCAATCTTTGAAACAACACTGGAAAGAGAGAAAGATTCGTTTCCAGTCACTCATGAGTATAAGATATTAACTGATGACAAACTGAAAGAAATAATTACCTCCGGTATGAATAAATATCTGGACATGTTTAAAGTGTATTCTGAACAGCTTATTGAAAAGTATGATGACAGTCTTCGCGAAGATAGTGTGAGAGATTACGGAAAAAACGGCTACATATTCAATGTGAGCGATCTTGGTGGAATAGAATATATCGTTCTCAATGATGAGATGACTGTATGGGATGGTGGAGGACAACATGATGAAAATTCGTGGTATTCACCAAAAGATTTTCTAGGAAAGATAAAAATATTGGATTCAGATGGATATATCAATAACGGATTAAACAGTGGGTGGCTATCCTCTGCTGTAAATGAATATATTACCGGACGTGCAACATATTTAACAACTTTTTTTGAATCAGGGAAGTACGAGGAACATCGCAGCTGGTTTTCAGATGCAGTAAAAAAACTTAAGAAATTTTCTGTGACTGCCGGGAAATTTGTGGCTGAGGAAAGTAAAAATAGTCTAAAGGAATTCGAAAACAGGTTAAAACAAGAGATTTGACTTCAGACACCCTAATTCTTTCAAAAATCAAATCTGAAGAAACTATATAAAGAAAAAACACCAATAAAATAGTATGCGAAGCAACACTAACCCAAAACAGAGTAATATCACTCAAAAATGGGTAAATTTACTCCTGCCTTTTTCCGGGAACTATTCTGAAAAGTTATCTGCAACAGAAATATCAAAAAGATGCCAGATACCCCAGCAGACAGCCTCAAGAGGGCTGAACGAACTTTCAGAAAACAACCTCATCAGTTACAGGATAGAAGGCAGAAACAAGCTTTTTTACATAGACCTTAAAAAACTGTCTTCAAAAAACATACTGAACATAATAGAAAACCATAAATCATTAACATTTCTCCTTGAAAACAAAGAGATTCATGTAATATTAAATGATATCCTTCCAACCTGCAATGGTCTCATGATATTCGGCTCATATGCAAAAGGCACTGCCAGTCCTGTTTCGGACCTTGATATAGTAATATTTGGAAGCAAAAGAAAAATAGATGATATCAAAAGAAGATACACGACAGAAATAAACGAGCACTACACATCATACAGTGAATTCAGCAAACTTCTCAAAAAAGAGAACCCTCTCTCAATTGAAATTGCAGAGAAGCACATCATGTTTGGAAATATTTCAAAGATGGTCGATATACTATGGAGCTGGAATTATGCGCGCAGACAAAAATAAGCTAATATGGTGCATGAAACAGAAAAAAGGCATCGCATTGATTGAAACAAAACCTCATCTGAGTGATTCTTATATGCACGAAGCAGATGATACTCTGGAAAACGTACTTGTCACAAAAGGAAAATGGAAAGTCATAACTGCGTATTACGCATGCTACAATGCGCTATATTCAATATTGATGAAATGCGGAATCCGATCAGAGATACACGATTGCTCAATTGAGCTTATGACTCTTTTCGATTTTGAAGACTCAGACATAAAATATATAAGAACCCTCAAACAAGACAGGATACAAGTCCAGTATTATCTTAAGGAGATATGCCTTGAGGATGAAAATAATGTCAGGATGTTCATATTAAAATGCAAGCAGATACTGAATGACATGAATAGTTCAAAGATTGAAAATGCAAGAAAACTTCTGGAATCTGAATCATAAAACTTCCGGCTATACTCCTCAATATAGTTCCGAGTCATATATTCACATACCCGTTCACTATTTATTTTAGGCAACCTACTTCTCAAAGACGATGCCCGCATACCCAACAATAGCATCCTTATTCTTTGACACATCATAAGAAGTCCCATACTTAACCAGCCTTCCCTTCGCGCCCTTGACCGCGCTCAAAAGAACAGCAATAGGCGCATACCCGCAGACAGTCGACGCCCTCGAAAGCTCAACAGCATCATCAACCCTGAAATCCAAAATAGCATCAATGATTTCCTTATCAGTCTTCTCAACCCACGCAACCTCATCCTTCTTCACAGGCTCAAACCCGTACATCTTCCCGAAATGCGTAAAATCAGAACTTGCAATCACAAGCGCCTTCTTACCGCGAACAGCCTCAGAAATCGCATCGCCAAGAAGCTCAAGATTCTTCCCGCTGACATCAGAAGACACAGAAACCGCAACAAGCTTAAAGCCGCCCGTCACCTTCTGCAAAAAAGGAAGCTGAACCTCTATAGAATGCTCATACATATGCGCAAGCTCATCAAAATGCGCAGCCTCGCATCCCTTGACAATATCACTGGCAACTGCACCATCACACTCAACAACACCAAGCACAGTCTCCCAATCATCATTAGACACAGCAATCCTCTCACCCACGCCAGTATGATTAGTGCCAAGAACCACAACAACATCAAACTTAGGAAGCGCCCCGAACACATGCGCAGCCACAGGTCCCGAGTACGCATAACCTGCATGCGGGACAACAGCCCCGACAATATTAGAAGAACTCTTCACCTTAGCGCCGGACAAAAGTTTGCCTACAACTTTATCAAGCTCATCCCTGGAAAAAGGATAGAATCCATCAGCAACTGGGTCGCGCATACCCTATATTAGTAATCAACTTGTATTTAAAGTTATGCCAAAAATTCACCAGATTAGATACGCAAAGACCCCATTATCCCAGAAATCCGGCACAGAAACAATAACCGCCGCCGCAATCACACCCGAAGCAACAACAGACGGCTTATTCATATCAGGCCAAGGCGCATCAGCAGGCAAAGCACTAGCTTAAAAGCTTTATGATATTTTTGCAGGCTTTCTGAATATACTCTCCGGGATAAAAACAATGGAAAAGCCAAGCATAGCTGAAATCAGGACAGGCAAAACCGAATCCATGGTACTCACAATCTCTCGATAGGGAAGCCGCAATGCGCCCAGCATCAAGCCAATAAGAAAAGACATAATAACGTTTTCATACTTTCTCAGTGCGTAATCTAAAACCCTGGAGAAACATAAAATACCGGCTAAAGCGCCGAAACAAAAAGTGAACATTTCTAAAAACTGCAGATTCTTCAGTACAAAAAGCATATGTTCATACTGGTTCAGGAAAAGCAAAATGAATGCGCCGGAAATACCAGGCAGTATCATTGCGCAGATGGCTAAAGTGCCGGAAATAAAAAGTACTGGCAAAGAATGCCCGATTTGCAGTGCCCCAAATCCTGCGAATAAAAAAGCAAATATAAAACCGATAATCGAAAACGAAATATTTTTGGCAGACGTGCAATGTCCTCTTTTGTAAAGTAAAACAGCTGACGCAGCAATTAAGCCAAAGAAGAAAGCATAAGTGAGCGCAGTTACGTTCTGCAGGAGAAAATAGAGAATGCTGGACATAAATAAAAACGCAAGACCAATACCAGATACTAGCGGGACGAATAATTTAAAATCTATTTCACAGATATTTTTCTTTGCTTCATCAAAATCGCCTTTCAGAAAATAACCCACAAATTTAAAATCTATTTTACTTATCGAATGAACCAGCCGTTCATAAATGCCAGTGATCAGTGCAATTGTTCCGCCGGAAATACCGGGAATTATATCTGCTATTCCCATGAATAGTCCTTTCAAAAATATAATGCGGGCTTTCTTTGATATCATATTATTTTACCAATATTCATTTTATTCCCGGGTGGGTCTGGTACCCCCCAGCCTGCTGCGATTGAGATGCAGTCAAAGCCATGTATTATCGTATGAATGGCTTTGCCACATCCTTAAAAATCACAAGATGATTTTTAGGATCCTAACCAATCCTCGATTGGTTCGGATACATCACTATTGGGACAGTATTTGCCGTGAGTATAGCGGATTTCAGGCGATTTTTATTACCAACCATCTAACATCCACGCATCAAACGATAGCTCTGAATATTTCCACAGCCTGAACCTCAAACCCCAAATATCAGTATCTATCTTTCTCTGTTGCCCCTGAATCTGCTGTTTCTATCATTTCTGTCCCTTGGACGATTTCTATCTTCAGTTCTCCTGCCGGTATTTTCACTCTCAGGCATCTCAAAGTCATCTGCACTATACTTGTACTCTGCATCTCCTTTGATATTGCCCCTTATCTTGAGATATTCCCTTGCAAGCAGCCAGTACACCAGCGCCACAGACTTCTTGCCCTTGTTATTCAAAGGCACGATAAGATCCACATACTGCGGGTTATTATACGTATCGCACAGCCCGATAACAGGCACATTCGCATTAAACGCCTCAAGAAGCGCCTGCCTGTCAGCAAACGGGTCAGTGACAACAATTATTCTCGGCTCAAAATACCCGTCATAATTAGGGTTCGTAAGAGTCCCCGGCATGAACCGCCCCCACTTCGCGTGCGCGCCGCCAACAGCCTCAGCAAACTTCACAACCGGCTTCTGGCCGTTTTTCTTCCTTGAGACCACAAGAATCTCCTCCGGCTCGTATTTCGCAAGCATCTCAGAAGCAAGCCTGATGCGCTCATCAATCTTCTGGATATCAAACACAGCGAGCTTATCCTGCCTCACTTTATATATGTAAGGCATCATCACCTTCAGTCTCTGTATCATCCCGATATGGATGCCTGTAGACAAATATTGATTCAGGGGAACCAACAATTCTTTTTGCGCCATATAAATCACCTAACTTTTATCCCTGGTTGCAAGCTCTATTTCCGTTTTTCTGCTTTATTCTAAAAAAGAATATAGTGCTAACCAACCTTCCGGTTGATGTGTCAGCAAAAAAGATACCTGCGTTGTCTATTGCTGCACTCACACTAACCTTGACACATCAGGTTTATAAATCTTTAGTCAATGTTAATTATCCTGTAATCCCCAAAAAACCGGCCAAGAGAGGATAAATGCACCAGAAAACAGTAAAATATATAAAGACATGTAACTATCAGAGAGTTATGACATTTCAAGACATAGATTATCTTGATATTGAAGGAATTAAGATACCTCTCAAAGAAGTTTCGAAAATGAAAGTCTTTGAGGAATATCCTCCAGTAGTGCTTACAGATAGTGGAATCTATTATTGGAACTGGTTATCACCAAGGCACACTCGTAATGTGCCTTACAAAGAAATTACTGGAATCTATCAAAAAATTAGGGAAGATAAAGATTCTACTTCCCGTCTGTTTGGTAGTTTAGGCATCATTGACGGCTCATATATATACTGGTTACCACCAAATGAAATATTGAAAGATTCTGTAATTGAAAATGTTTTAAATCCCAAAAGATCAATGAATGAGAACACTGAGCAGTCAGGCACCAACGGCATGGCCCAAGAAATTAAAGAAGCTATGATAAAAGGATACTATAAAAATGGCGAATATTACCTGCCCCGTGATATACAATCTGAAATTCAGGAAATAACAGGAGAGAAAGTTCACAATCTTGGCAAAGGAGGTATCATCCTCGGATACAAGAGTCCTTTCTTTGTCACAGAGGGCTGGTTAGCATTAATGGATGCTGGTAAAAAAGAAATTAGTCGTGATGATATTGAAGTTATTCCTCGAAACAAAGCATTCTATTCTCTTCGTGAAGTAGCATCCAACAGTCAGGGTCCGAAAAGTAGGGAAACATGGCTTGATATATACAATATAGATACTCAGAATGCGGAATGTCCAACTCCTGAAATCACATATCAGAATTTTAATAGGAAAAAGGCTATAAAACTGATGACAGGCAAAATCTAGAACCGAACAAATCTATACTTTTTCTCCAAAACCAAGATACTCTTCCGGAATAAATATCACACCCACAAGCGCGCACGCCGTCAAGCCATCTGCAGGATATCCACCTGCCTTTTGAGTATATATTTCACCCAACTCCCAGCCATAACCTTCTCTTCTCTCAAATGCCCGCTCAACAGATTCAACAGCAACCAATAAAAAGATTAAAAAAGTGAGATAAACTATGGAAGCTCTATACATGAAAGACTGCTACCTGAAAGAATTTGAAGCAACAGTAAAAACCGTCTCAGAAGGCAAATACATAACCCTCGACCACACCGCATTTTACCCAAACTCAGGCGGTCAGCCCTGTGACACAGGAAAACTCATAAAAGGCAGCAAAGAATACCCTGTAGTCTACGCAGGCAAATTTGGAGGCAGAGTAAGCCACGAAGTCACAGAACCAGGCCTCGAAGCAGGCGACAAAGTCAAAGGAATCATCAACTGGCAAAGGAGGCACCTCTTCATGCGCTACCACACTGCCTGCCACGTCCTGAGCGCAATAATCCACAAGGAAACCGGCGCGCAGATAACAGGCAACCAGATAGGCGAAGACAAGACAAGAATCGACTTCAGCCTCGAGGACTTTGACCGCGAAAAAATAACCTCATACGAGGCCAAAGCCAACGAAATAATA
The DNA here is from genome assembly GCA_965370705.1 of uncultured archaeon. Classification (GTDB taxonomy): domain Archaea; phylum EX4484-52; class EX4484-52; order EX4484-52; family B79-G9; genus B79-G9. Next base: position 11,179 of record CBDUVR010000019.1, read on the forward strand.
GAAAGGCAATTGCCGGTCACCATAAAATTCATGAGAAGAGAAGAAGCCTTCAAAATCCCCTCGATCGTAAAGCTGAAAATGCAGCTCCCAGAATCAATCAGGGAACTAAGAATAGTAGACATAGAAGGCCTTGACCAGCAGGCTTGCGCAGGAACCCACGTAAAAAACACAAAAGAAATAGGGCAAATACAAATCCTCAAAGCAGAAAACAAAGGCAAAAACAACAGGAGAATCTACTTCA
>CBDUVR010000020.1:0-11370 GCA_965370705.1 uncultured archaeon
GAGCTCTATTGCTTTTTTTGCTATTTTTCCTGCTTCTATGTATTTTTTGATTGTTTCTTCATCCATTTGAACACCTTTATATATTGACCCTGAATCCTGTCAACTCAAGAGCCACCGCAAGCCCTGCAAGCTCAGATATGCTTTTCTTGCGCGCAAAAGTAATTATTATTATATCATCTCTTTTTGGCTTAAATGATTTTTTAATTGATTGCGGGAGTTTTATCTTTGTTCTGCCTGTGCCCACAAGCTCCAGATCCCTTTTTTGCACAAGAGTCACAAGCCCGTCCGCGCCCGTTTTTATTGCGCTGTCGCGCTCGTCTAAAGCGTTCCCTACTTTTCCCCGGGCGCTTTTTACAAGATACGCTATATTGTTGTCATGCAGCGTAAATGATTTGACATCAAGTTCTTTTGGGTATGATACACGGCTGTTTATTGTTTCTGTTATTTGTTTTCCTTTTCTGGTGAGCGCCTGACCTAGTGTTGTTGGTTTTGTTAGTTTTTTTGAGTTTAGGGTTTTTAGTATTGTTCTTACTGTTGATTCTGTGAGGTCGAGTTCTTTTGTGAGCGCGATCCTTCCCATTGGCTTTTTGTGCAGGCATCTTAGAAGCTGAATTGCATGAATTTTGCTGCATGCGCCGCATCTATCTATTTCAGTTTCAATTTGTATCAACCTTTTATCGTATCTAAACCATATCCAATGATAAAAAACAAAAATCGGACAACAACGTAGTGAATTTTATGATTTTCAGGGTTTTATTGCGCTTATCTGCCTTTCCCTATTCTAATCTTTCCCTCGAAATCTTTATATACTATGGTGAGTATAAAATGATTTGTTATTAACAGTAAATAGTTTATTAACTAAAGAGAGGGATGTATATGATGCTAAACAGAAAAGGTATGACAATGGCTCTGGGAGTCATTATCGCGATAGTCGTTTTGATTGTTGTCGCGCTGGCAGTCATTGCGGTTACTAGTGGGGCGCTGTCGAGGCTTAGCGGGAATACTGATGAGCAACAGGCAGTATATTCGCTAAAAACACGTTGTGAAACGTGGTTCTCACAGTGGTGTATATCGCATCCCGGTCAGGCACAGCCAGCTGCTGCTGATTATCCAGAATATACTACGAAAATAGCAGGAGCAGATAAGAGTTTTAAATGTAGTGATAACGAGATGCTTGGCAGTAGAACATGTAGTGGCAGTTAGATTGCCACTTAATTTTTTCTTTTTTTAATATTTCTTTTTTATTAACCTCTTTCTGGATTTAATACCTCTACAGTCTGCTACAATCAGGATTAACGAGAAATTATAGTTTTTTTATCTTTGACCTTATTATGATGCTTCTCATTTTGTTTGACTTGCGCATGAAACGCCAAGAAAAACCTTAAGAAAATACTTTTCCAGGCTTTACGCTGAGAACAGAATCTGTTCACTCTTTTACTGCGCTGTAGACTATCAATACAGGCAGCACTACCGAAAACACAAGATAAATCGGGTTTATCAGGTTGCCTATCATCACAGAAACATTGTACCCACTCAGATAAAACGGTATAATTAAAATTGCAGCGCCGCAAAGCGCAGCAATTATCTTATGCTCTTCCATAATTAAAAGTATCCCCGCTATCGGGTACGGCAGATAGTATAATAGTGCCAGAACACCATACAGCCCGCTTATAGATATCGAAATGTATGCCAGATAGATAAAATACAATACAGATACTGCTCCGACAGTCTTGCTTATCATATGGTTCATATAGACTTCATTTGATATAAAGTTTTCCTTTTTTTGGCATTTTCTGGGTTTTTGTCCCGGCGCAACAAAAAAGACGAATAATTATATATACTACCTAATCCAATCGGGACGTATGGACAAAAAAGGAATGACAATGGCTCTTAGAGTAGTTGTTACAATTGTTGTTTTATTGATTGTTGCAGTGATTATAGTAACTATTGTGGGCAGTAGTGCCACCAATCTTTCAAGCAGTTCCCATGATTCGATCGGTACTTCAACTGACAGCATCAAATGCCAGACAGAACTTGCAGCCGCCTGTGTCCATATTGCATCAGGTGATGCTTGCGCTCCAGCTACAGCCTGTGATAGTTGTCCACCTAGTACCAAATGCCCATAACCTTCCAAAAATTCTCTTTTAAGCTTCAGCGCACATACAACAATCATGCCCATAACCAGAAGACACTTCTATGACAAGCTGAGCAGATACTACTGGCTCATCAGGCTGTTCGACGACCGCTACAAGAAGACCGCGCTCGACGCCATTAAACTGCGCCGCAATGAGAGATTCCTCGACATCGGCTGCGGAGACGGCTCTGTCCTGCGCCGGGCAAATGAGCGCTGCCCTGATGCAGTGTTCTATGGTGTTGATATCTCTACCATGATGGCGTCCCGCGCAAGAAAGGGCGCGAAAGCAAATGTATCCATCGGCAGCTGCCTCTTTCTGCCCTACAAAAACAACTCATTCAATGTTCTCTTCTCAGGATTCGTTTTTGATCTTTTTGACGGAAAGGAGCAGCAAAAAGCTCTGGCCGGGATGAGCCGGGTGCTTGTTCCGGGGGGTACTCTTGTTCTCATAAACAACTCGCACGGAAAAGGCATTTTTACCTATGTCGTCGGGTTTTACACTCTTCTTGCACACCTTTTCCCAAACCTGCTCCTGAACAAGCCAACAGATACATGCTCTCTCATTGAAAGGTCGCCGGGCTTCAAGGTCAACAAAAAAATATCCCTTTGGTTTACTGAGATTGTTGTGTGTGAAAAGAGTATATAGTAAAAGACATAACTTTTTCATGGCACTTACATGCCAAGCTTTTGAACTTGCGTTCAAAATCAGGGCACTTATATGCCGTGCTTTTGAAGACTATCGTCCTCAAAATGGACAAATGTCTTTTCCATATCCTAAGATTACTTCGTGATTTTTGGGGTAGTTAAATATATTACCTTGTGGCTAATATATAATATGGAGTTTGTAAATGTAAGGGCTGAGTTTTTGCGCGCAGTGCATTATTTCTATTTTTTGGTCAGTGTTATATCTCTTGCAGTTGCTTTGCTTTCTTATGAGACGGTTGTGATCTTTGCTTTTCTTTTTGCTGTGAGTTTCGCGAATCTTTTTATATCATTGCTGGCGAGCAGGAGTGTTGACAGGTATTTTAAGAATGAGGAGAATTCCGGTGTTTTGAATTATGCGCTTCTTTTTTTTATAGGGCTCTTTTTTGTTTTCGCCCCGCTTTATGTTGGTTTTGTTTCGTTTGATACGATGCAGCAGTGGGTTATTATTGTATCTTACTTTTTCTTTTTCTGGGCATCCGGCAATTATCTGCTTACAAGGATTAAGATGGTTGGGGATCTTTTCAGGATTGTGCATCTTACTAAATATCATTTCGGGATTTCGAAGCTTGTTGATATTTTTACAAATCCGGAGTATGAGGGTCTTGTTGATGTGCTGAATCTGATTGAGCCGAGACTTGTTAAGTATTATGAGCCGGGTACTTCTAAGGCTGTTGATGATCTTCTTTTGATGATTGCGGATGAGAGGAATGCTTCCCGCTTGAGGAAGTTGGTTGTGGAGATGGGTATTGCTCTTTATGAGTATGAGTTGGAGGAGCTTGCTAGTGCGTCGGGTAAAGAGGGGGCGGCTGATAATTCTTCGCTTATCAGGAGGTTCGGGTATAAGAAGAAGCTGCTTGAGCTTGCAGAGGTTTAAGTTGTGTGATGTGCGCAGTGGTGGGCGTGCGCCTAGAATACCTTGTCTACTATTTCTTCCTGCATTATGTGTATGAAGTGTTCGACGCCCAGGACTATAAAGATAGCTATAATGATGGTTATAATAATGCCTATGCTAATAATCGTTTTCTTTTGCATGATTATTATATCTGTGTGTCTGTATTTAAAGTTTTTATGGCTGACCGTTAGATTTATTATCTAGCTTCATCTTATGTGCTATCAGGGTGATATTTTGCAGGTAGGAAAAAAGGTGCCTTATCGTAAGCTTGTTGCTCAGCATACCGGGATACTCAGGTCTCTCCAGTATCGAAGCGGGCTTTTCGCTGCCTCGAGCAAGGCTTCGAAGACAGGTTATGACAAGTCATGGCTGCGCGATAATTTTTATGAGTGCCTTGCTTTTATAGTGAGCGGTGATTTTGCGAGGGTCAGGAAGACTTACCGGGCGCTTTTGGCTGTTTTTTTGAAGCATGAGTATAAGATTGATTATGCTATTGAGAGGAAGCCGGAGCACAGGCATGAGTATATTCACGGGAGGTATCATCCGCATTCGTTTGATGAGTTCTGGGATGGCTGGGGGAATAAGCAGCATGATGCTGTTGGCGCGATTCTGTTTGGTATCGGGGAGCTTGAGGGCAGGTACGGAGTCAGGGTTATCGAGAGTGAGGATGAGAAAAGGATTGTCGGGAAACTTGTTGGTTATCTTGGGTCTGTTATGTACTGGTGCGATCCTGACAGCGGGATGTGGGAGGAGGATGAGGAGATTCATGCGTCGTCTGTTGGTGCGTGCGTTGCAGGGCTGAAGGCGATCAGGAAGTATACTGATGTTAATGTTCCGGCTAAATATATTTCTGCTGGCAGGAAGGCGCTTACTCAGTTGCTTCCGAGGGAGTCGAAGAGAAAGTTTGTTGATATTGCACTGCTTTCTTTGATCTATCCGTATAATGTTGTTAGTGCCAGGCAGAGGGATGAGATTCTGCGCAACGTGGAGTATCATCTTCTGAAGAAGAAGGGGGTTATAAGGTACAAGGGGGATCATTATTATAATAGGAACGTGGATGGCTATTCTGAGGAGGCGGAGTGGGCGTTCGGGTTTTCATGGCTTGCGGTTATTTATGAGAAGATGGGAAAGAAGGTGAAGGCTCGTGAGTATCTTTCAAAGGCGATTGGTACGGTTAATGAGAGAGGTGAGGTTCCTGAGCTGTATTTTTCGAATTCAGATAAGTTTGTGAATTCGCCGCTCGGCTGGGCGGAGAGTCTGTTTGTTGTTGCGCTTTATTGTTTTAATGAGAAGCATCTTCTAGGTGAAGGTGTTTGAGCCGGGTTTCTGTCTCAGATCAGCCCGTTCAGGGGGGAGCTGGAACTCATTTTTGAATATAACATATGGTGATAAGCGAAGTTGCGAAGCAATTTGGGTGGAGCGTGGCGAACCGTTTATTACCTGTTACCGGGGTCTCGAAGAGATCGAGCCACGGAGTGGCGAGGAGTTGCGGGGCTTTGCTTTTTGTGATAAAATGCTCATTCAAGTCATCATCATTACTTTGAAATTTCAGTGGGACATTTGATTAGAAGATATCCATACCTGAAAACTCTCATTTTCCCCTTTCACTTTCCTTAATTCATTTTTTATCTCTTCTGCTATGTAGGATATATCAAAACCAGGTTTTGTGTTTGCTATTATGAGTGTTAATTCATCTGGTTTGCCAAAGATTTCGCGTGCAGTTTCTAGTGGGACTGTAAACATTTGATCATCCTGAGGATTGCCAACTCTGTCGAGTGTTCCGACAACCTCAAATTTTTGGTCATTAATTTCTACAGAATCCCCGACAAGTACTCCGTTCTTAAAAAAATCAGTATGGGTAACTGAGTTGCCTATAACCGTTCTGTATGTATCCCCTTCTTTCAGGTCCCGGCCACTCTCAATCTCAAAGCCCTGCATGTCTCTGATTATCTCATTTGATTCGTCCTGCGCGATCCCGCTTATCCATGAATATTTTATTTCATCGCCAAATTCTACCTTTGCAACCTTTGATATTAATCCACCAACAGCATTTACTCCTTTGACTCTTCCCACCAACGCAAGATTCTCGTCACTAAGATGTTCTTGTGGTGATGTGCCATCTATAATCCTAGTAGATATTACAATTATTTTATCCTCTTGAGATGCAAAGAAATAATGTGAATAACTCCCGATGAACCATCCGCTAACCAAAGTAATACAGACTATCAAACCAATTAACCCAATTTTAATTTTCTTTTCCATAGACATCAAAGGCGAAGCCTCTTTTAGTTAATACATTATGGGGGAGTTCCGTTTTATTTTAATACTTCATATAACTCTTTATTCAGTACAATCTTATTTATTTTGCCAAGTTTCTCTTTATGAATTACTCCTTTTTGTTCAAGATTTATAAGAATCCTGTGAGTTTTGACCTTATTCAGGTTCGGCAAATGGGACAACTCATACTGTTGTACCGTGCCCTCATTTTTCATAAGTGTTTCAATTACTTTCTTTTCCTGGCCTGAGAGAAAATTAAGAATTATTTTAGTATTCTTTTTCAATGACTGCTCTTGCTGAATTACTTTGTCAGACATAATATAATAAACTACAGTTCCAACTAATAATCCAATAAATGCAATAAACGGTAGCAGGTAAAAACAATGGAGTATTGGCTGTGCATCTCTGTTTTCAATCATAAACTGTTTAATCTCCTCTATTGTCATGTCGTCTATTGCATCCGGATCCAGCCTTGATTCCTGCCTGATATCATGTTGATAATTATAATACGTACTAATTGACAAAGTCAGCAATGCAAATGAGATAATAATACCGACACCCAGTATGATCTTTCTGTTGTCTTTTGAACTCATAATATGTAATTCATCGCTCATCAATATAAAACTTGTCTTAGTTTCACGAAAGTGAAACTCAGTTTCACAATATATTCGATAGTTACAGGGACTAATAAGTATAGTTTCAACCATATGAAACAGCAAGTCAGAACAAAGATTCTGGCTTGGAGGCGAACAAAATGAAAACACGAAAGAACCGGCGTGCAAAAGCGGCAATATACGGTCTGTTTGCGCTTATGGCTGTTGGAATATTACTTTCAACAAACTTTGTAAGCGCTTACAGGGGAGACTATACTGTAGAAGGCCCCAACTGCAACGAAGAGAGGCACGACGCAATGGAAACTGCATTTAATACATTAGGTTATAGCACATGGCATGACCTAATGACAGAAGACGGCAGGCATCCAAGAGTCGTGGATGTAGTAACAGGGACCAATTTCGAAACCTTTGCACAGGCACACGCAGCAGCACAAAACGGAGACTATGAAACAGCCAGAGAACTGAGAGCAGAGCTTGGTCTGAACGATGGCAACGGTCCAAAAGATGGAACCGGCCATAAAATGGGCCAGGATAAAGGACAACAAATGCACAAGAACAACTGTGTAGATGCAGACAATGACGGCAATTGCGGCAACTCTGGATTAGGACAAGGAAAAGGAAGGCATTAAGCCTTCCTTTTTTTAATTTTGGACTGGTGGATGTGATACAAATGCCCCACGGATATGGATTTGCATATATGATTGGAGCCCAGATATTGTTTTTTATAGCAACAATAGGATTAATAATCTGGTTTATAAAAAACACAGGACAAAAAGAGATATATGCACCAAAAGATATACTTGACAAGAGATTAGTTTCAGGAGAAATAAACAAAAAAGAGTACAATATATTATTAAAAATAATAAATCATTCGGGCGGTTAAAAAATGAAAAAAATACTTTATATAATGGCTATGCTTGTTTTAATTGCAGTTAGTGGATGCATATCTGATTCAGATCATAAACATTCAGATGATGAACTGCATGATCATTCTGTGGAAATTGAAGGGTCTGAAATGAAGTCTTTAACAGTACAGGAAGTGGCTGATCTTTGGGATATTGACTCACAAGAACTGCTTAATAGAATTGTTGAGGAATTTAATTTCACAGGTGGTTATACAACAGAAACAGTATTAGAAGATATGAGATCAGAGTACAAATTTTCACCTGCCATAATAAAAGATATTGCAGAAGAAATAAAAGCAGGTAATGATAGTTAATTTTTGTGTGGTGAGGTGCTATGGATAAGTTAAAAATAAATTACTGGATTGATATAGGCCTTTCCATATCTTTTATGGTTTGTTTTTTTACGGGGTTGATCAAATGGCCGGGGTTAATAAAAATTATAGGTACTTCAGCTTACAAAGTTTTGCATGTGAAAAACATTTCAGTCCTGCATGATTGGAGCGGTCTTGTTATGGGCCTGCTTGTTTTCATACATTTGGCTTTGCATTGGAAATGGATTGTTTCTGTTACTAAAAGTATATTTGGTAAGAAATAATTTTGTCCCCCGTCTATTTTTTAGCTTCTCAAATTATTGGAATTAACGTATGCAGATATGCGAAGTTTTTGCGAGTCTCAATTATTCGCAAGCAAAAATTTGGATGGAGCGTAGCGAAATCGTATATCTGCTGTTATATTCTCATCTGAAAGATGACGAGGAGCGAAGCGACGAAGAGTAAAATTTCCATTTCCTGATATATTCTGCGAAGCAGACTATCTGTCCGTAGGACGGGGGGAGTTTCAGTTTTATCTATTAAGTGAAGTGTTAATATTAAGAACAAGAACTAATTTAATAAAGATTAAACTTTCTTAAATAAAGATTTATTTTTCTTATAGCAATCCAAACAGACTGGTTTTTCTAATGAAGATTTATTACTTTTTCCACAAATATGGCAAAATTTTTCTTCATACTTTGAATCTGAATATTTCTTCCAACTCGAATAACATTTCTTACACAAAGGATGTTCAGGATCAAGCTTGATTTCTGTATTACATCTTATACAATGACCCTTGCTATCAGTAATATTTTGTATCTTATTTATTTTTTGTGTAGTTTTTGTATCTATATCCATATGATTTATATTAAACTTGAATTTTTCACTTGTGCTGTCAATATAATCAATTTCTTTGTATGCTTCATCATAGAGTGATTTATCATTTGAATCATCTAAATCAATAAGTACTCCCATTTCTTTATTATTGGCCATAGAAAACTCATACAGATTAAGTGAAGTAATTATCATCTGCTTATCATTAACATAACATTTTGCATGAAGGTCTTCATTGAATTTTAATATGACGAATCGTAAACTTTCGAGGAATTTCATTTCATCAGGTTTTAATTCCTGTTTACCAAATATTACTGTTGTAATTTTATCTTTACTGTTTCTATATGTTAGTAATTCCTTAAAGTCTTTTGATAATTTAAGATATGGAGAAATAAGTGTCAATTTTATATCTGCTTCTCTTATTAACTCTTCAATTGCAGCTACTGCCTTTCGTGTATTCAAAAATTTTGCCATGCTTTAGATAGTAGGTTATATCTATATAAATGTTTTTAAAAATAATTATAATTTCTTTTGCAAAGCAAAAGTCTATATGTCCGCAGGACAAGAACTCCCCACCCCTTTTTTGGAAATGGAAATTTTATTGAATATAACGACTATTATGTTGACTTTTTGTGTGCTTTGTGCGCCATTTTGGGTGAAAAAGCATACTTTTGTCAACATAATAGACGTTTTGGGGGGGTAAAGCGCACTTTTGACAATTAATCCCCTCTTTAGAGGCTGTCCCACAATTTGTAACCTCTTAATCGTAGATTATTTCTGTATAACTCGTTTTCGGTTGCAATCTTATTTTTCTAAAATTCATTTTGAAGTGCCTATTAATAATCCGGTATACTGATAGTAAACTATTTATATCGAGAAATGCCTATATATAACATGTTCATACGACACAAAACAACCTCTGACGGACGCAGATACTATTATCTTGTCGAGACATTCAAAACCCCTGACGGAAAAAGCAGGCAAAGGGTAATAAAGTATCTTGGAACCGCAGAGAAAGTTCTGGGAGTTTATGAAAAATCTGTGGAGGCTGATATCAATGGCAGTAAGAATGGATAAAATGGGACAAACTCTCATAATTTCACGGAATATTATGGATCTCATACCTACAAATCATATCTGTTATCTTATTATAGCCACTATTTCCCGTCTATTAGGTTCTGATGTAAACGTGAAATACCGACGTAAACCCGGGTGTCCTGCATACCCGCGTGAGATGTTATTGAGAATTGTTGTGCAAGCAGGCGTAGATGGCATCAGGTCGTCCAGAAAAATTGCCAAGCAGTGCATAGAAAATGTGGTATATATGCACCTTTCAGGAAATGAAAAACCAGATTTCAGAACAATTGCACGGTTTAGGAAAGAAGAAAGTGATCTGATAAAAGAAACATTCAAGAGCACAGTAAAGGTTGCCAAATCACTCAATATTCTGAATCTCGCGCATATTTCAAGTGATGGGACAAAGATAAAAGCAAATGCGTCAACCAGTAATTCTCTGAGCAAGGAAGAAATTGAGCGGATAGAAAAAATCATACAAGAAGGTATAGAAGTTGATAAGGAAGAGGACACACAATATGGTGATTCCAGGGGAGATGAACTTCCACCAGAACTGGATAATATGAAGAAGATAAAGAAGAAGATAAAGGAAATTGAGAAAGAGGACGAAAAAAGACTGAATTTCATATCCAAAAAGGTTATCCTGCAACATGCTTTGGGCAACGAGGAACAAAAAGAGAATATCAATGAAAAACTCACAAAAGCGAAAGAAGAGATAGAGAAGAGCGGTCAGAAATCGGTCAGTATAACTGATCCGGAAGCAAGGTTTATGGAAAATAAGAAGAAGATGAAGGAAATATCATACAATCCACAGAATACTGTGGATCATGGTTCCGGAATTATTGTTGCCAACGACGTTACTCAGGATTGCACAGACCATCATCAGGCAGTACCACAAATTGAGGAAACAGAAAGGAATGTTGGCAAGTTGCCTGAAGGAACTAAAATAAGTAACGATTATGGTTTTTTTAATGGGTCTAATTTGCGATATTTCGAGGAGAAAGAATTGGATGCATATATCCCAAATAATGAGCAGGCTCAAAAAATGAAAGGTAAGAAACTGAAAGATAAACCATATTCAATGGACAAGTTTGAATACGATGAAGAAAAGGATTGTTTCATCTGTCCAGAGGCAGAGATGCTTAACAAGAAAGGAGGATATATACGAAAAGGAAAGCTGAAGCATGCATATTATGGGGCTAATTGCAAAAACTGCACACATAAGAAAATCTGTGCCGGTAAAGCCTATCTGAGAATCTTAATGAGTGATGCTTATGAGGCAGAACGCAGGAGGATGAAAGCTAAAATGGACACTGACGAAGGTAAGGAAGTGTATAAGCAGAGGAGTAGATGGGTGGAGTGGCCATTTGGAAACATAAAGCAAAATATGGGATTTAGGGAATTTCTAACACGAGGTCTGAAAAGTGCGAAAATGGAGTACAATCTAGTGTGTACCAGTCATAATTTGAGGATTATATGGAATAAAATTGGCAGAAGTAGGGAGATATTGAGTCAAATTGGAAACGTAGCGGCAAAAATAGACAATAATGCATGTGTTTTGTAAAAATATCATGAATAGACGCATGAATCAATCAATTCAGATTTGAATTGTGGGACAGCCTCC